>JBAUUM010000601.1:0-3259 GCA_049582705.1 Actinocatenispora sp. | reverse complement strand
GGTCCCCACGGCCCGGGCGGCCGCCGCGCTGGCCGACGACCCGGTGGCGATGCCGGCGGCCCAGCCGCCGCCCGTCGAGCGGACCGTGGCGCCCGAGGAACCCGCTCCGTACCTGGGCACGGATCCGCTCCCGGCCGGGCGGTACGAGCCGGTGGACGACCTTGCCGGGACGGTGGAGGCGGACGAGTTCGATGCCGAGGACCTCTCCGAGGCCGACACGGCGGACGAGCCCACGCCGAACGACGCGGAAGCCTCGGACACCCTGCCGGACACGGCCGACCCGGTCGACGTCGAGGCGACCGACGGCGAACAGATCGACGCCCAACAGGTCGACGGCACGCCGACCGGCGACGAGGACGTGAGCACCGAGCCCGGACCGTCGGACGCTGGAGCCTCCGACGCCACCACCGGGACGGCGGATCCGGACGCGGACGGTACGGACGGACCGGACGCGGACGGTACGGACGGACCGGGCGAGGAAGGCACGGACGGACCGGGCGAGGACGGTACGGACCCGGACGCTCAGAACGCCGAAGGCACCGGCGACGCCGTACCGGACATCGCCGACGCGGAGAACGCCGGTACCGACGCCGAGGACGCTGGCACTGGAGGTGCCCGAGCCGACGGCGACCACGTCGAAGGCGCCGACGCTGAAGGCGACGGCGCGGACACCGCGGACACCGCGGACACCGCCGCCGAGACCGACGCGGCCGACCCGGCCACCGCGGACCCGGCCACCGCGGACGAGGCGGCCGCGGACGAGGTGCCTGGCGCCGAGGAGTCGACCGCGGACGAGGACGGGAACGAGGACGCCGTGGACCCGGCGGGTGCCCCCGGCGACGAGGGCACCGCCGAACCGGACGGTCGTCGGGCCGGCCGGGCTCATACTCAGAAGGATGCCCCGGCCGATTCCGATTCCGGATCCCCGGAGGGCGACACCGGCGACGAGGCCCCCGCGACGGTGCCGGACGGGGCCGAAGGGTCGACGGGCGACGCCTCCGCCGAGGAGGACGTGCCCGCGGCGCAGCAGACAGACCGGGAGGATGCATGACCTGGTTCGGATCACCGATCCGGCACCGTACGGCCCTGTGTGACGCGCCCGGATCTCCGGCGCCCGCACAGAGCGGGGTGAACTGGTGATCGAACAGGCCGAGCCCTTCCTCGGCACGCCGATCGAACCGACCATGCGCAGCCTCGGAGCGGGGCGCCGTGGTACGGCGGGCGACGCCGACGGGTCCGACGACGAGCGGCCCGGCCGGGAGTCCGGCCCGGACGGCCTGCGGCGTCGGCTCAGGGCGCTGAACCGGCTGGTCACCGAGCTGGGCACGCGGGTACCGGAGAAGCGGCTGGCGCCGGCCCGGGACCTGATCGGCCGGGCCGGTCAGCGGTTGGAGATGTCCAGCCGGCACACGGTCGTGGCTCTGGCGGGCACCACCGGAAGCGGCAAGTCGACCCTGTTCAACGCGTTGACCGGGTTGGACCTGTCCCGGGTGGGCGTCCGTCGCCCCACCACCACCGAGGTGCACGCCTGCGTGTGGGACCCGGACGGCTCGGACGAGCTGCTGGACTGGCTGGCGGTGCCGGCGCGGCGCCGTACCGCGCGGGAGAGCGCGCTGGACGGCGAGGAGCAGGCCGAGCTGCGCGGGCTGGTCCTGATGGACCTGCCCGACTTCGACTCGATCGACCAGGCGCACCGGCACGAGGTCGACCGGTTGGTCGGCGTCGTCGACATGGTGATCTGGGTGGTGGACCCGCAGAAGTACGCGGACCGCACGGTGCACGAGCGCTACCTGCGGGCGCTGGGGTCCCGGGGTGCGTCGACCGCGGTCGTGCTGAACCAGGTGGACCGGCTGACCCCGGTGGACGCGCAACGCTGCGGGGACGACCTGCGCCGGCTGCTGGTCGAGGACGGACTGCCGCCGACCGCGCTGCGGGTGACGTCGGCCCGGACCGGCGCCGGGGTGCCGGAGCTGCGGAAGGTACTGGCGGCGGCGGTGGCCGACCGGCAGGCGTCGGTACGCCGGCTGACCACCGACATGACCACGGTCGCCGCCGGCCTGGAGGACCTGACCGGCCCGGAGGTCGGCGTACTGGAGGCCGCACCGCTCGACGAGCTGTCGGCGGAGCTGGCGGCGCTGGCCGGTGTCCCGGGGCTGCTCGACGGGGCGGCGGGCAACTACCGGCGGCGGGGTCAGCGGGCCACGGGTTGGCTGTTCGTCCGGCGGCTGCTCGGCGGCCGGGACCCGAAGCGCCGGCTGGAGCAGGAACGTTACGACCTCGACTGGCTGGAGTCGGACTCCGACTCCGACGGCGACGGGGACGAGGAGCGCCCGGTGCCGGTGGCGGCGCCGCAGGCCGGGGCGCCGCCGGTCGGTCTCGCGGACCTGCTGCGCGGCTACGTCGACCACGCCACGAAGGGCCTACCCGAACCGTGGCCCGGTTCGGTACGGTCCGTCGTCCAGTCCCGGACGGCGGAGCTGGCGGAGCGGCTGCAGCGGCTGCCCGCCCGGGCCACGGCCCGGCCGAGTCCCGGCTGGTGGGGCACGCTGACCGTGCTGCAGTGGGTCCTGGGCGGCTGCGCCGCGGTGGGCCTGCTGTGGCTCGTGGCGGCGGCACTGTCCGGCCCGCTGGGCCTGTCCGGCCTGCCCGACCCACACGTCGGACCGCTGCCCCTGTCGCTGCTGCTGTTGGCTGCGGGCCTGGTCGCGGGTCTGCTGGCGGCGGCGGTCGCGGTACCGATGGTGCGCTCCGGGGCGAACGAGTACCGGCAGCGGTTGGCCGAGAATCTGGGTTCGGAGGCCACCGCGGCGGCCCGGGACTGCGTGGTCGATCCGGTACGCGAGGAGCTGTACGTGTACCAGAAGGCCCGGACGACCGGTCAGGACCTCCGTGACCGCCTCGACGGGACCAGCGGGACCGCCGGTACGGCGACCCGTACCCTGAGCTGATGCCAGCATCGCAAGGCCCACGGGACGGCCGGGCCGGCCCGGCGGAACAGAGTGGCACGGGCGGCATCGCCGCGGACCCCCGGGCGGAGTTCTTCGAACCGATCCTGGCGGCGTGCGCGCCGATCGCCGAGCTGGAGACCGCGCTCGACGCCGAGCTAGCGGTCTCCGCGCTGCTCGGCGGGGCGTACGCGGCCGCGGACACGGACCGGGACGCGGCGGTCGGCCGGTTCGCCGACGACGTGGTCTCGGTACTGACCGGCCGGTCCGACCGGCTCGCGGGAGCGCTGCTCGCGGCGCTCGCGGGAGTGGCG
>JBAUUM010000600.1:0-4829 GCA_049582705.1 Actinocatenispora sp. | reverse complement strand
GGTGCGGGTGCTGGTGCTGGTGCTGGTGCTGGTGTGGAGCGTCTGGTGTTGGTGTCACGCCGGGGCATCAATGCGCCGGGTGCTGCCGAGTTGAAGGCGGAGTTGGCGCAGTCGGGTGTCGCGGTGGAGGTGGTGGCGTGTGATGTGTCGGATCGTGTCCAGGTGTCGGCTCTGGTCGAGGGTCTGAGCGCTGACGGTGGTCTGGATGCGGTGGTGCATGCGGCGGGGGTGCTGGACGATGGCGTGATCGACGGCTTGGACGCGGGTCGGATCGCGGCGGTGGTGGCGGCGAAGGCCGGTTCGGCGGCGGTTCTGGATGAGGTGACGCGGGATCTGGGTCTGTCAGCGTTCGTGGTGTTCTCGTCGTTGGCGGGCACGGTGGGTGCTGCGGGTCAGGGTGCGTACGCGGCGGCGAACGCGATGGTGGATGCGCTGGTGGCGCGTCGTCGGGCGCGGGGTCTGGTGGGTACGTCGGTCGCCTGGGGCCCGTGGGCTCAGGGCGGGATGGCGGATTCCGAGTTGGTGTCGGGCCGGCAGCGTCGTGGTGGTGTGCTGGCGTTGGATCCGGGTCTGGCGGTGCGTGCGTTGGCGCGGGCGGTCGGTGGTGACGAGCCGGTCGTGACGGTCGCCGACATCGACTGGGCGAGGTTTGGCCCCGTTCTGGCCTCGGCGGGACGTCACGGGCTCGTTGAGCAGATCCCGGAGGCCCGCACCGGTACGGAATCCGGCGCCCCGGCCACTGCGGGGACATCCGGTGCGGTACTGCCCGAGCTCGTCGCGGCAGCGGCCCCGGTCGAGCGGCGCGACGTGGTCCTCGACGTGGTACGGGCACGGGCCGCGGAGGTCCTCGGACACGGCCGTGTCGCGGAGGTGCCGGCGGATCGTGCCTTCCGCGATCTCGGCTTCGATTCCTTGACGGCACTGGAATTCCGCAACGCCCTCGGTGCCGCGGCGGGCCTGTCGCTGCCGGCCACGGTGGTGTTCGACTACCCGACCCCGGAGGCGCTGGCCGACCATCTGTTGACCCAGCTGGCCGGCCCGCAGGATGGTCAACTACAGGTGCTCGCCGAGCTGGACAAGATCGACGCGACGATCTCCGAGATTTCCCTAGATGCTGACGGCGCAAGTGCCCTCAAAGCCCGCCTTCAGGTCATGCTGTCGAGGCTGGGTGAGCTGGGTGGACGGGAAGTTGAGTCAGGTGCCGCGAAGCAGTTGGAGTCGGCCACGGATGACGAGATCTTCGAGTTCATTCACAAGGAGCTTGGCCGTTCTGACTTAGCGTAGTCGACAGTGAGGTTTTCGTGAACGAGGACAAGCTTCGGGACTACCTCAAGTGGGTCACGACTGACCTCCACGAGACTCGTCAGCGTCTTCGTCACCTGGAAGCCAGCCAGCAGGAGCCCGTCGCGATCGTGGCGATGGGCTGCCGCTTCCCCGGCGGTGTCCGCTCGCCCGAGGACTTCTGGCGGCTCATCGCCGACGGGGTCGACGCGCTGTCCGACTTCCCCACCAACCGCGGCTGGGAGGAGGCCGGCGCGTACGACGGCGACGCCGACGCCTCGTACGTGCGGACCGGTGGATTCCTGACCGACGTCGACCGTTTCGACGCGGAGTTCTTCGGCATCTCGCCGCGCGAGGCCCTGGCGATGGATCCGCAGCAGCGGCTGCTGCTGGAGACCTCCTGGGACGTGTTCGAACGCGCCGGCATCGATCCGGGCACGCTGCGGGGCAGCGCGACGGGCGTCTTCGTGGGCACCAACGGACAGGACTACTCGAGCCTCTTCGCGGTCGCCTCCGACGACGTCGGCGGGTACCTCAGTACCGGCAGCGCGGCGAGCGTGGTGTCCGGTCGGGTGTCGTACACGTTCGGGTTCGAGGGTCCGGCGGTCACGGTGGACACGGCGTGTTCGTCGTCGCTGGTGGCGCTGCACCTTGCCGCGCAGGCGCTGCGGCGGGGCGAGTGCTCGCTGGCGCTGGCCGGTGGCGTCACGGTCATGTCGACGCCCGGACTGTTCGTCGAGTTCAGTCGGCAGCGGGGGCTGGCTCCGGACGGTCGGTGCAAGGCGTTCTCGGAGGACGCGGACGGTACCGGCTGGGGTGAGGGTGTCGGTCTGCTGCTGGTCGAGCGGCTCTCCGACGCCCGCGCCAAGGGCCACCGGGTGCTCGCGGTGGTCCGGGGCAGTGCGGTCAACCAGGACGGCGCGTCGAACGGCTTGACGGCGCCGAACGGTCCGTCGCAGCTGCGGGTGATCCGGCAGGCGTTGGCGTCGGGCGGGATCTCTGCCGACGGTGTGGACGCGGTGGAGGCGCACGGTACGGGGACCTCGTTGGGTGACCCGATCGAGGCGCAGGCGCTGCTCGCCACGTACGGGCAGGACCGTCCCGCGGACCGCCCGCTGTGGTTGGGTTCGGTCAAGTCGAACATCGGGCACACCCAGGCCGCGGCCGGTGTCGCCGGCATCATCAAGATGGTCGAAGCGTTGCGGCACGAGGTGTTGCCGCCGACCCTGCACGTGTCCGAGCCGTCGTCGCATGTGGACTGGTCGGCCGGTACGGTCAGGCTGTTGACCGAGCCGGTGTCCTGGCCGCAGGGAGCCGAACCGCGCCGGGCCGGGGTGTCGTCGTTCGGCATCAGCGGCACCAACGCGCACGTCGTCCTGGAGCAGGCACCCGGACCCGAGGACGCCGAGGACGCACCGGAACCGGAGCCCGTCCCGGACACGACGCCGACCGTGCTCACCGGGGTACTGCCCTGGGCGCTGTCGGCGCGCCACCCCGAGGCACTGCGCGCGCAGGCGGAACAGCTGCGTACCTTCCTCGCCGACCGGCCGGACCTGGACGCGACCGCGGTGGCCCGCGCGCTGGTGGACACCCGGGCCACGTTCGAACACCGCGCCGTCGTGGTCGGTACCGGCCGCGAGGACCTGCTGCGCGGTCTTGCCGCGCTGGCGGCGGACGAGCCGTCCGCCGCCGTGGTCACCGGCGCCGCGCGTCCGTCCGGCAAGGTCGCCTTCCTCTTCCCCGGTCAGGGATCCCAGTGGATCGGCATGGCCGTCGGTCTGCTGGAGTCCTCACCGGTGTTCCGGGACCGGATCGCGGAGTGCGAGCGCGCGCTCGCCCCCTTCGTCGACTGGTCGCTGACCGACGTACTGCGCGGGCGCCCGGACGCGCCGCCGCTGGACCGGGTCGACGTCGTACAGCCCGTGCTGTTCGCCGTGATGGTCGCGCTGGCCGAGGTGTGGCAGGCGTGCGGGGTACGCCCCGCGGCGGTGGTCGGCCACAGTCAGGGCGAGATCGCCGCCGCCTGCGTCGCGGGGTTGCTGTCCCTGCCCGACGCGGCGCGGGTGGTCGCGCTGCGCAGCCAGGCCATCCGGGAACTGGCCGGCCACGGTGGCATGGTGTCGGTCGCGCTGCCGCTCACCGATGTCCACGACCTGCTGGCGCCCTGGACGGACCGGATCTCCGTCGCCGCCGAGAACGGACCGTCCTCCGTCGTCGTCTCCGGCGACGTGCCGGCACTCGACGAACTGCTGGCGCACTGCGCGGAACGCGACATCCGGGCCCGTCGGATCGACGTGGACTACGCCTCGCACTCCGCGCACGTGGAGTCGATCCGGGAACGCCTGCTGGACGTGCTGTCCGGCCTCGTACCGCGGCCCGGTCGGACACCCTTCTTCTCCACAGTGGACGGACAACGGCTGGACGACGTCGCGGACGCCGGCTACTGGTACCGCAACCTGCGGCAGACCGTGCGGTTCGAGTCGACCGTCCGGCACCTCGTCGAACAGGGCTACACCGCCTTCGTCGAGGTGAGCGCGCATCCCGTCGTCTCCGTCGGGGTACAGGAGACGATCGACGCGGCGTCCGGCGACGCCGTCGTGGTCGGCACGCTGCGCCGGGACGAGCCCGGCCCGGACCGCATGCTCACCTCGCTGGCGCAGCTGCACGCCGGTGGCGTCGCACCGGACTGGGCCACCGTGCTCGGCGCCGGACCGACGGGCCCCGTCGAGCTGCCCACCTACCCGTTCCGCGCCCAGCGGTACTGGCCGACCATCGTCCCGACCGCCGAGCGGACCGCGGTCGCCGCCGATCCGGTCGACGCGGAGTTCTGGGACGCGGTCCGTCGCGAGGACGCGGTGGCCGTCGCCAGCACCCTGGCGGTCACCGTGTCCGATCTGGACACGGTGCTGCCCGCGCTGTCCGCCTGGCGCAACCGCCGGCAGGGACAGCTCGCCGTCGACTCCTGGCAGTACCGGGAGACGTGGCGGCCGTACGAACCGGCGGCGACGGAACTGACCGGCCGCTGGCTGCTGGTGACCGCAGCCGGCGACCCCGGCGGCCAGGCCGACGCGGTGGCCGAGGCGGTCCGCGCGCACGGCGCGGAACCGGTACGGATCGACCTCGACGCCACCGGTGACCGGGACGCGGTCGCCGACCAGCTGCGGGCAGCGTGCACCGACGGCCCCGTCGCGGGAGTGCTGTCGCTGCTGACCACCGACGAGCGTCCGAGGTCGGACCGGCCGGCCCTGCCGTGCGGGATCGCCGCCACTCTGCTGCTCGCCCAGGCCCTCGGCGACCTCGACGTCACCGCGCCGCTGTGGTCCCTGACCCGGGGCGCGGTCTCGATCGGTGGGTCGGACCCGGTCCGCAATCCGGTCCAGTCCGCCGGGTGGGGCCTCGGCCGGGTGCTGGGCCTGGAACTCCCGCACCGCTGGGGCGGCCTCGTCGACCTGCCCGAGCAGTGGGACGGCCGCGCCGCCGGCCGACTGGCCGCAGTACTCGCCGGCACCGAGGACCAGGTCGCGGTCCGCGGATCCGGCGCGTACAGC
>JBAUUM010000599.1:0-5783 GCA_049582705.1 Actinocatenispora sp. | reverse complement strand
CCACCCAGGGGGTGCTGCGGGACCTGGCCGAGGCGACGGCGCTGGCCGCCGGTCGCGCCGGCATACCGGCGCTGGTCGGCGTGGTCGACGACACGAGCGTCTCCGGGCTGCTCGCCCTGCCGCCGCGCGGTGACGTGGACGGCGCGCTGACCAGGCTCGCCGGCCAGGTGCACCAGGCGGTGGCCGGTGCGGTACGCACGCCGCCGGTGGTCGTCGCCGTCGGTACCACCGTCGACGGCCTGCTCGACGTGGGCCGCAGCCTCGCCGAGGCCGCGCACGTTGCCGGTGCCGCGTTGCGGCTGCCGGACGACCGGCCGTACCACCGGCTCGACGACGTACGGCTGCGCGGCCTGTTGCACCTGCTGCGCGACGACGAGCGGGTCGCTGCGTTCGTCTCCCGGGAGCTGGGTCGGCTGCTGCAGCGCGACGCGGAACACGGCGGGCGGCTGGTCCCGCTGCTGCGGCACTACTGCGAGAACGGCGGCAATAAGTCGGCGGCTGCGGCCGCCGCGCACCTGTCCCGCACCGCGTACTACCAGCAGTTGGCCCGCATCGAGAAGGTGATCGGGGTGTCGCTGGACGCGCCCGAGTCGGTGCTGTCGCTGCACGTCGCGTTGCTGGCGATGGACGCTCAGGCCGCGGGTGGTCCGGGGGCGCGGGACGTGCGGGCGCCGGCGGGGAGTCGGCAGCTGCGGGCCGCCCGGTGAGGTGTCGAGCAGTGACGAACCTTACACACTGTTCACTGCGATGGTGAGCCGTGGACACTGTGCCGCTGTCTGGGGGACAGGTGACCACCGAGGATTCCCGCATGGAACAGCGTGAAGTCGCCGACGCTGGTGGCCGGGTGGAGCTCGCTGACACCGCGACCGTGGCGCAGAGTCCCTACTACAACCGCGAACTGGCGCCGGTCCCCATCGCCCGGCGGACCTGGAGCACGTACAACTTCACGGCGCTGTGGATGGGCATGGCGCACAACATTCCCAGCTACCTGCTCGCCGCCGGGCTCATCGCCATCGGGATGAACTGGCTGCAGGCATTCCTGACGATCACCGTGGCCAACGTGCTGGTCCTCGTGCCGATGCTGCTCAACAGTCACGCCGGCACCAAGTACGGCATCCCGTTCCCGGTCTTCGCCCGCGCCTTCTACGGCCTGCGGGGCGCGAACCTGGCCGCCCTGCTGCGGGCGTTCATCGCGTGCGGCTGGTTCGGCATCCAGACCTGGGTCGGCGGTCAGGCGCTGTACGTCATCTTCGGCAAACTGGCCGGCGACGCCTGGGCCAACTCCACCGTCGTGGCCGGCCAGCACTGGACGCTGTGGCTGAGCTTCGCGGTGTTCTGGCTGATCCAGATGGGCCTCATCTGGCGTGGCATCGAGGCGCTGCGCCGGTTCGAGAACTGGGCCGCGCCGCTGGTCACCGTCGCGTTCGTCGCGCTGCTCGTGTGGATCCTGATCCGCGCCGGCGGCTTCGGTCCCATCCTGTCGCAGCCCTCCGAACTCGGCTGGGGCGTGAAGTTCTGGACCGTGTTCCCCGCGTCGCTGATGGGGATGATCGCGTTCTGGGCGACCCTGTCGCTCAACATGCCCGACTTCACGAGGTTCGGCCGCGGTCAGCGTCAGCAGGTGCTCGGCCAGGTGCTCGGCCTGCCGACGACCATGTCGTTCATCTCCATGGTCTCGATCCTGGTCACCTCCGGCACCGTGGTCATCTACGGCAAGGCGCTGTGGGATCCGGTGCAGCTGGCCGGCCGGTTCTCCAACCCGGTCGTGGTGACGGTGGCCCTGATCATGGTCGTCCTGGCGACCGTGTCCTGCAACGCGGCGGCCAACGTGGTCAGCCCGTCGTACGACTTCTCCAACGCGATGCCCCGCCTGGTCAGCTTCCGCACCGGCGGCCTGATCACCGGTGTGGTCGGCGTACTGATCCAGCCCTGGCGGCTCATCTCCGACCCGCACATCTACATCTTCGGCTGGCTCGACTTCTACGGTGGCGTGCTGGCGTCGGTGGCCGGCGTGCTCATCGCCGGGTACTGGCTGCTCAGCCGCACCAAGCTGGAACTCGGCGAGCTGTACGAGCGGTCCGGCCGCTACTGGTTCAGCGCGGGCTGGAACGTGCGGGCCGTGATCGCCACCGTGGTGGGTGCGGTGCTCGCGGTGGGCGGTGCGTACTCGGCGCCGGGCGCGGGTCCGTTCCCGGCGGACGGGTTGCTGCCGTTCCTCAAGCCCCTGTACGACTACAGCTGGGCGGTGGGGCTCGTCGCCGCGCTGCTGCTGTATCTGGCGCTGTCCTGGCCCGCCGGTGCGCGCGGCCGGGTGGTTTCCAGCGACCCGGTACTCGAACCGGCACCCGCGAGCGAGAACTGAGCGGTTCACTGTAGGGAACTCAACGCGACAGCGAAGGAGCGTGGCAGGCGTGGCGCAGATCGTCCGGGCCGGACTGGTCCAGCAGAAGTGGACCGGTGACAAGAAGTCGATGATCGACAACGCGGTGCACGCCATCGAGCAGGCCGCGTCGCGCGGCGCGCAGGTGGTGTGTCTGCAGGAGCTGTTCTACGGGCCGTACTTCTGCCAGATCCAGGACGCCGACTACTACGCCTACACCGAGGCGATCCCGGACGGCCCGACGACCAAGCTCATGCAGGACGTGGCCCGCCAGCACGGCGTGGTGCTGGTGGTGCCGATGTACGAGGAGGAGCAGCCGGGCGTCTACTACAACACCGCCGCCGTCATCGACGCGGACGGCAAGTACCTCGGCAAGCACCGCAAGAACCACATCCCGCAGGTGAAGGGATTCTGGGAGAAGTTCTACTTCCGTCCCGGCAACCTGGGCTACCCGGTGTTCGACACCGCGGTGGGCCGCATCGGTGTCTACATCTGCTACGAGCGGCACTTCCCGGAGGGCTGGCGGGCGCTCGGCCTGGCCGGCGCGAAGATCGTGTTCAACCCGTCCGCGACGAGCCGGGGCCTGTCGGAGTACCTGTGGCGTCTCGAGCAGCCGGCGGCGGCGGTGGCCAACGAGTACTTCGTCGGGACGATCAACCGGGTCGGCACGGAACCGTTGGGCGACAACGACTTCTACGGTCAGTCGTACTTCGCGGACCCGCGCGGCCAGCTGATGGGTGACGCCGCCTCGGACACCGAGGAGGAGATCGTGATCCGCGACCTGGACATGGGTCAGCTGGCCGAGGTCCGGGACCTGTGGGCGTTCTACCGCGACCGCCGGCCGGACAGCTACGACTCGCTGATCACCCCCTGACCGACTGACCGCCGCCCTATCCCGACGCCAGAAATCGATGGAGCGTGACGATGACGATCCTCATCCGCAACGGCACCGTAGTGAACGCCACCGGTGGGCTGCCGGCCGACGTACTCGTCGACGGTGAACGGATCGCGGCCGTGGCCGCCCCGGGCAGCGCGCTGACCGAGGCGTGGGCGGAGCAGGCCGAGCGGGTGATCGACGCGACCGGGCGCTACGTGGTGCCCGGCGGCATCGACGGGCATACCCACATGGAGATGCCGTTCGGTGGGACGTTCTCGCACGACACCTTCGCCACCGGCACGACGGCGGCGGCGTGGGGCGGCACCACCACGATCGTCGACTTCGCCGTCCAGCCGAAGGGCAGCTCGCTGCAGTCGACCCTGGACAAGTGGCACCAGAAGGCCGACGGCAACTGCGCCATCGACTACGGCTTCCACATGATCGTGTCCGACGTCAACGACTCCACTCTCAAGGAGATGGAGACCTGTGTGGACGCCGGGGTGAACAGCTTCAAGATGTTCATGGCCTACCCCGGCGTCTTCTACGCGACCGACGGCGAGATCCTGCGCGCGATGCAGAAGGCGCGGGAGATCGGCGGCACCATCATGATGCACGCCGAGAACGGCATCGCGATCGACGAACTCGTCGCGCAGGCGTTGCAGTCCGGCCGCACCGAGCCGGTGCAGCACGGCCTGACCCGGCCGCCCGAGCTGGAGGGCGAGGCCACCAGCCGGGCGATCCAGCTGGCCAGGGTGACCGGCTCGCCGCTGTACATCGTGCACCTGTCCGCGGCGCAGGCGCTCGACGCGGTCACCGAGGCCCGCGACACCGGCCAGAACGTGTTCGCCGAGACCTGTCCGCAGTACCTGTACCTGTCCCTGGAGGACATGGCGAAGCCCGGCTTCGAGGGCGCCAAGTACGTGGCGTCGCCGCCGCTGCGGCCCAAGGAGCACCAGGTCTCGCTGTGGCGCGGGCTGCGCACCAACGACCTGTCGGTGGTGTCCACCGACCACTGCCCGTTCTGCTTCGCCGACCAGAAGCAGCTCGGCAACGGCGACTTCTCGAAGATCCCCAACGGGATGCCGGGCGTCGAGCACCGGATGGACCTGATCTTCCAGGGCGTCGCGGCCGGCGAGCTGTCCCTGCACCGCTGGGTCGAGGTCTGCTCCACGACGCCGGCCCGGATGTTCGGCCTGTACCCGCGCAAGGGGATCATCGCGCCGGGCGCCGACGCCGACATCGTCGTCTACGACCCGCAGGCCCGGCAGGTCATCTCGGCCGAGACCCACCACATGAACGTCGATTACTCGGCCTACGAGGGCATGGAGCTGACCGGCGCCGTGTCCACCGTGCTGTCCCGCGGCCGGGTGATTCTGGAGGACGGCAGCTTCACCGGTAGCACGGGTCACGGGCAGTTCCTGTCCCGCGGACTCAACCAGTACCTGAACTGACCCGCCTTCCTCCGGACGACAAAGGACAATCCCCGTATGGACTTCGGTGTCGTACTCCAGACCGATCCGCCGGCCCGCGACGTGGTGGAGCGGATGCGCATCGCGGAGCAGCAGGGCTTCAGCTACGGCTGGACGTTCGACTCCTGCGTGCTCTGGCAGGAGCCGTTCGTCATCTACTCGCAGATCCTGGCGGCGACGTCCCGGTTGACGGTCGGGCCGATGGTGACCAACCCGAGCACCCGGGACTGGTCGGTGACGGCGTCGCTGTTCGCCACCCTCAACGACATGTTCGGCAACCGCACGGTCTGCGGCATCGGCCGGGGCGACTCGGCCCGGCGGGTCATCGGGCAGAAGCCCGCGACGCTGGCCGTACTCGCGGAGTCGATGCACGTCATCAAGGAACTCGCCGAGGGCCGCGAGGTGGTGCACCACGGTTCGCCGGTCCGCATCCCGTGGGTGCGGGACGGCAAGCTGGAGATCTGGATGGCGGCGTACGGGCCGAAGGCGCTCACGATGGTGGGCGAGCAGGCCGACGGGTTCATCCTGCAGACCGCGGACCCGGACATCGCGCGCTGGACGATCGGCTCGGTGCGCGACGCGGCCCGGGCCGCCGGCCGGGATCCGTCCGAGGTCACCATCTGCGTGGCGGCGCCCGCGTACGTCGGCACCGACCTGGACCATCAGCGGGACCAGCTGCGCTGGTTCGGTGGCATGGTCGGCAACCACGTCGCCGACCTGGTGTCCCGGTACGGCACGGCGGGTGGGGTCGTACCGCGGGAGCTGACCGACTACATCGCCGGTCGGCAGGGCTACGACTACGCGCACCACGGCAAGGCGGGCAACCCGTCGACGGACTTCGTCCCGGACGAGATCGTGGACCGGTTCTGCCTGCTCGGCCCGGAGTCGGCGCACCGGGACCGGCTGGCCGAGCTGGCCGAGATCGGCGCGGACCAGTTCGCTGTGTACCTGATGCACGACCAGCCGGAGAAGACGCTGACCGCCTACGGCAACGACGTCATCGGCCGGCTCTGACCCACCGACCGGGTCTGGTCCGCCGACCGGGTCGGGGCCTACG
>JBAUUM010000598.1:0-13060 GCA_049582705.1 Actinocatenispora sp. | reverse complement strand
CCACGGCGGTGCGCAGCCCGGCGACCTCGGCGGCGAACGGGTCACCGTGCGCGGGTGCCTGCTGGTGCAGCACGGTCCACGCGTCCCGGTGCTCGGCGATCACGGCGTAGAACGCCCGCAGTCCGTGCCACAGCTGCTGGTCCGGCGGCAGGGTGTCGTCGACGACCGATGTCACCGCCTCCAGGACCCGGGCCGCCTCGCGCCGGATGCAGGCGAGGAACAGGTCCTCCTTGCTGCCCAGGTAGAGGTAGAGCATCGGTTTGGAGATGCCGGCCCGGTCGGCCACATCCTCCATCGACGCCGCGTGGTAGCCGTGTTGCGCGAAGATGGTCACGGCGGCGTCCATCATCTGCTGTTCCCGGACCGCGCGCGGCAACCGTTTCGGCCTGGCCGCGTCCGCCTGTCGCCGTGCCTCCCCAGTCACGCTTGCCACTGTACTGGGCGGACCGCTAACCTTACTCAAAAGTAGGGTTACTCTGGAGTAAGGAGTGGTCATGGCCGCGCTCGATCCGGCCTCGCTCGACTTCGCCGCGATGGAGCCGGTGGAGTTCGCCCGGCTCATCAAGCAGACGTCGCGCCAGGAACTGGAGGCCGCGATGTCCGGGCCGCTGCGCCGGGACATCCTCGACGAGGTGTTCGCCCGGATGGCCGGCCGACTGCGCCCCGAACGGGCCGGGTCCCTACGCGCCGTGCTGCGCTGGCACGTCACCGCCGCCGACGGCGCGGGAGACACCTACGACCTGGCCGTCGCCGACGGGGCCTGCACCGTACGCGCGGCCAGCCACGGCGACGCCGCGCCCGACGGCGACGACGAGCCGCGGGTGACGCTCACCGTGGACCCGGTCAGCTTCCTGAAACTCGTCTCCGGCAACGCCTCCGGCCCGGGGCTGTTCATGACCCGCAAGCTGCGCCTGGCCGGCGACCTCGCCCTCGGCGCGAGCCTGACCAGCTTCTTCGACATCCCCAAGGCCTGAGCCCGCTGCTCGTCCGGATCCACCGGGCACCGGGTCCGGCCGCGATGCCGGGAGTCAACACCGCCACGGAAGGCAGGACACGATGACGTTCTCGATGGAGCTGTCGGACGAGCAGCGGGACCTGCGCGACTGGGTGCACGGGTTCGCCACCGACGTGGTCCGCCCCGCCGCCGCCGAATGGGACGAGCGCGAGGAGACGCCCTGGCCGATCATCGGCGAGGCCGCGAAGATCGGGCTCTACGGCTTCGAGTCGCTCGCCGAGATGTGGGCCGACCCGGCCGGACTCTCGCTGCCCATCGCCAACGAGGAACTGTTCTGGGGCGACGGCGGCATCGGCATGGCCATCTTCGGTACGACGCTCGCGGTCGCCGGCATCTTCTCCGCGGGCACGCCCGACCAGCTCGCCGAGTGGGTGCCGGAGTGCTTCGGTGACGTCGACGACCCGAAGGTCGCCGCGTTCTGCGTGTCCGAGCCGGACGCCGGCTCCGACGTGTCCGCGATGCGCACCCGGGCCCGCTACGACGAGGCCACCGACGAGTGGGTACTGAACGGGCAGAAGGCGTGGATCACCAACGGCGGCATCGCCAACGTGCACGTGGTCGTCGCGTCGGTCGAACCGTCCCTCGGCACTCGGGGGCAGGCGGCGTTCGTGGTACCGCCCGGCACCGACGGGGTCGTGTCCACCCGCAAGATCCGCAAGCACGGCCTGCACGCCTCGCACACCGCCGACGTGTTCTTCGACGACGTCCGGGTGCCGGGCCGGTGCCTGCTCGGCGGCCGGGACAAGCTGGACGCGCGGCTGGCCCGGGCGAAGGAGTCGCGAGGCGGCGGCGGGCACGCGGCGCTGGGCACGTTCGAACTGAGCCGCCCGACCGTCGGGGCGCAGGCGATCGGCATCGCCCGGGCCGCCTACGAGTACGCCCTGGAGTACGCGGGCGGCCGGGAACAGTTCGGGCGGCCGATCGTGGAGAACCAGTCGGTGGCGTTCACGCTGGCCGACATGCGTACCGAGATCGACTGCGCCCGGCTGCTGGTCTGGCGTGCCGCGTGGATGGGTCGCAACGGCAAGCCGTTCGACGCGGCCGAGGGCTCGATGTCGAAGCTGAAGGCCGGTGAGGTGGCGGTCTGGGCGACCGAGCGGGCGATCCAGCTGCTGGGCGGCGCAGGGTACAGCCGGGAACACCCGGTGGAGCGGATGCACCGGGACGCGAAGATCTACACGATCTTCGAGGGCACCTCGGAGATCCAGCGCCTGGTGGTCTCCCGCGCGATCACCGGCCGTCACATCCGCTGACCGGGCCTCCGTCGTACGGTCTGGCGGCCTTTCCGTCCGCCTGTGCCAGGATCGTCCCACGCGCCCGGTACCTGGCGTCCTGGCCGACGCTCGTACCGCTGGTCCGCTCCGTCCGGTCCGACCCGACTCCCGGCCCGGGACGTGGCCCGGTTCATTCCGACCGCCCCGCCGGGCCCGCCCGAGGCGGGTACGGCCGTCCCGACGCGCGGTCGGATCCTTTGCCGCACAAGCCGAACCACCCCGACGACCTGCGGTGTCGGTGCCCGCCGCGGTGGCGTACCGGCAGGGTGACCCTGGCCGCGCGTGCCGCCGTTCGGTGGCGGGATCTCACCATCGGCCCCAAAATGTTGGGGAGATTCGCCGTGAGATGCGCGGATGAGGGTCACCGCGCGCCGTCGTGACACGGAGGGAGACGCCCGGCACGCGCCGTCGAACCGTCCGTGGAGGTGTGGATTGCATCAGGAGAGGTTGGAGAGCTTCGTCCTCGGTGACGTGCTGTCCAGGCAGGCCCAGAGTCACCGCAGCGAGCCGTTCCTCAAGTTCCGTGAGGGCGAGGTCAGCTACGGTGAGGTCGACGTCATGGCGAACCGGATGGCCCAGGGCCTGATCGCGCAGGGCATCGGCAAGGGCGACCACGTCGCCGTCATGCTCCCCAACAGCGCCGACTTCGTGTACGTCATCTTCGCGCTGGCCCGGCTGGGCGCCGTGGCGGTGCCGGTCAACACCAACCACCGGGGCGAGGTGTTCCGGCACGTCCTCGCCAGCTCACACGCGTCGACACTGATCATCGACACCCGGTACCTGGACCGGCTGCCACCGATCTCGGCCCGGTTGCCGCGGCTGGGGCGGATCATCGTCCGCACCGAGGGCACGGAGCCGCCACCCCCGATCGGCAAGACGCTGCTGCCGCTGTCGTCGCTGCTGTCGTACGGCGACGAGGCGCCCCGTGTGGACGTCGTGTTCTCCGACCTGCAGGCGATCATGTTCACGTCGGGCACCACGGGACCGTCCAAGGGTGCGATGTGCTCCCACGCCCTGGCGCTGACCTGCGCGTACGACTCGCTCAACTACCTGGACCGGTGGGGCAAGACGATCTACTGCCCGCTGCCGCTGTTCCACGCGGCCGGGCTGTGGGACGGGATGATGTCCGCGCTGCTGTCGGGTGGCGCGCTCGCCGTCGTGGAGAAGTTCAGCGCGTCCCGGTTCTGGGACGACGTACGCCACTTCGACGCGCGGGTCGCGATGAGCGTCTTCTCGATGATCCCGATCCTGCTGAACCAGCCGCCCACACCGCGTGACCGGGACCATCCGCTGGAGATGTTCTACATGGGCAAGTCGGCGCTGGACGCGCCGCTGCGGGAACGCTTCGGGGTCCGCTCGGTGGAGACCTACACGAGCACCGAGGCCGGCATCGCCACCGGCAGCCCGTTCGGCGAATGGCGGGTCGGCTCGTGCGGCACCGCGCACGAGGAACGCTTCCAGGTCGCGGTCGTCGACGACCAGGACCGGGAGCTCGGCCCCGGCCAGCCCGGCGAGCTGGTACTGCGGCCCCGGCAGCCGTACGTGCTCACCACCGGCTACTACGGGGCGCCGGAGGCGACCGCCGAATGTTTCCGGAACATGTGGTTCCACACCGGCGATCGGGTCTGGCGCGACGAGGACGGCTACTACTACTTCCTGGACCGGATGAAGGACGCCATCCGCCGCCGGGGCGAGAACATCTCCGCCTTCGACCTGGAGTGCGAGATCAACACCCACCCGGCGGTACTGGAGTGCGCCGCGATCGGCATCCCGTCCGAGCTGGAGGACGAGGACGTCAAGATCGCCGTCGTACTGCGCCCGGGCAGCCTGCTGCAGGCACCCGAGCTGCTGGCGTTCTGCGTCGAGCGGCTGCCACGGTTCATGGTCCCGCGCTACGTCGAGTTCGTGGACGAGTTGCCGCGCACGCCGACCGACAAGGTCGCCAAGTACCGGCTTCGGGCCGAGGGCGACCACGGGATCACGGCCGCCACCTGGGACGCGGAGGCCAGCGTCGACGAGCCGCCGGCGGTGGCCGGCTGACCACCGTGACGACGCCGAACGCCGAGATGTCGAACGCCGTGACCATGCCGACCGCCGAGAGCACGCCGACCGCGGAGACGACACCGGAGACCGCGACGACGCCGAACGCCGTGCCGCCGAACGGCGGGACGACCGGGAAGCGTCCGCGTCCGACCCGGGCAGCGGTCAGGAAGGGACAGGGATGAACTGGGAGGACACGCCCGAGGAGGCGGAGTTCCGTACGCAGGTCCGCGACTTCATCGGCGCGAGCTTCCCCGCCTCGTACCTGCCGGACCCCGACGCCGAACACAGCCTCGAACCCGAGGACGTGTGGGGGTACAACTGGCCGGTCGACCGGGTCAGCCCGGATCCGGAGCGCCGCGACGGCGCCCGCGCCTGGGCCGCCGCCCTCGCCGAGCGGGGCTGGATCACCCCGCACTGGCCCACCGAGTACGGCGGGGCGGGCCTCTCCACCATGCGGGAGTTCATCCTGCAGGAGGAGATGATGCGGGCGCGGGTGCCCACCGTGAACGGGATCGGGGCGTTCCTGCTAGGCCCCACGCTGCTGAAGAACGGTACCGACGAGCAGAAGACCCGGCACCTGCCGTCGATCGCCCGCGGTGAGACCACCTGGGCGCAGGGCTTCTCGGAGCCGGGCGCGGGCTCGGACCTCGCGTCGCTGCGCACGAAGGCGGTACGCGACGGCGACGACTACGTGCTCAACGGTCAGAAGGTGTGGACCTCGCTCGGTCAGTACGCCGACTGGCTGTTCGTGCTCGCGCGCACCGACCCCGATGCCGCGCGGCACCGCGGCATCACGTTCCTGCTCGTCGACAGCACGTCGCCGGGGCTGACGATCCGGCCGATCGAGGACATCCGCGGCGACGACCCGTTCGTGGAGATGTTCTTCTCCGATGTCCGGGTGCCGGTGGCCAACCGGGTCGGCGAGGAGAACCGCGGCTGGTACGTGGCGATGGACGCGCTGAGCTTCGAGCGCGCCGGCATCGGCGCCACCATCAAGTTCGAACAGGCGCTGTCCCAGTTGATCGACTATGTTGGCAGCGAGGAGGGGAAGCAGTACCTCCGGGAGGATCTCGGAATGCTGCGGCACGAGATCGCCCAGCGCTACACCGAGATCCGGGTGCTGTACAACCTGGCCCGCTACACGGTCTCCAAGCAGGCCTCCGGGGAGGTGCCCGGCTACGAGGCCTCGGTCAACCAGCTCTTCGGCGCCGAGCTGAGCCAGCGGCTGGCCCGGACCGGGGCGAAGGCGTTCGGCCCGTTCGCGGCGCTCTGGCAGCGGCACGACGCGCCGCTGCACGCCGCGTTCACCCACCTGCGGTTCGACTCGGTGGCGGCCACGTTCCTCGGCGGCACCACGGAGATCCAACGTAACGTCATTGCCACCCGGGGCCTGAACCTGCCCCGCGGCTGAGCACTGCCCGAAGAAGAACCCTCGGAGGAAGGTGCACATGTACGAGACCCTGGACGTGAAGATCGAAGAGCGGGTCGCCTGGCTGACGCTCAACCGGCCGGACAAGCTCAACGCGCTCACGCCCACCTCGATGGCCGAGCTGCGTCAGGTGTTCACCGAGATCGACGACGACGAGAACGTGAACGTCGTCGTGCTGCGCGGCGCCGGCGACCGGGCCTTCTGCGCCGGCATGGACCTGGTCTGGTCGGAGCAGCTGACCAAGAAGGAACGGATCGAGCAGGGGCGTCTCGGCGAGAAGACGTTCGCCATGATGGAACGGCTCTCCGTCCCGGTCATCGCCGCGGTGCACGGCTACGCGGTCGGTGGTGGCCTGGAACTGGCCCTGGGCGCGGACTTCATCGTGTGCTCGGACAACGCCAAGATGGGCCTCGTGGAGATCACGCTGTCGGCGCGTCCGCCGTACCAGCCGAAGTTCATGGACGGTGGCGAGGACCCGGACCAGCCCGAGTTCGGTGGTTCGGCACCCGGCTGGGGTGGTGTGAAGCGGCTGCCGCAACGCGTCGGCAAGGCGCGGGCCAAGGAGATGCTGTTCACCGGCGTCCGGCTCGACGCCGAGCGGGCGCTGCGGTTCGGACTGGTCAACGACGTGTTCCCGGCCGAGGAGTTCGACAAGCGGGTGGCCGAACTGGCCGAACGGATCGCCGCGATGAACCGCTACAACCTCCGCCTGGTCAAGGAGCTGGTGAACGGCGGCTACGACTGGGTCGAGCCGCACCCCAGCTGAACCGGCCGACGTAGCACGGACCACGGATCGGAGGACTCATGCGCATCTACCGGATCGATCATGTCGGTCAGGTGGCACCGGACCTGGACGCCCAGGTCGGTCAGTGGGAGAAGCTGTTCGGCTTCCGCCGCCTGCTCAGCTGGGACAACCCGGCCCAGGGTTGCAAGGGGGTACGGCTCGCCGTGCCCGGCAGCTCGGGCCAGACCTGGGAGGTGCTCGCACCCTCCGGTGACGACTCGCCGATCCAGGCCGTGCTCGACGAGCAGCGCGGCCGGCCCGGCTTCCACCACATCGGCGCGGAGGTGCCCGACCTCGCCGCGGCCCGGGCCGAGCTGGAGGGGCGCGGCATCACGGTGAAGACCGGTGGTGACGACTGGATCGAGGCGTCGCTCACCCCGCCGAAGGCCGGCGGCGGTGTGCTGTTCCGGCTGCGCGGACCGGGCGGTCTCGCCCTGTGCGGCGACGCGGACGCGGTACCGGCGGACGGTTCCCCGCCCACGGAGGAGAACACGCTCGGCGTCGTCGCGCTGGACCACGTGT
The DNA here is from genome assembly GCA_049582705.1 of Actinocatenispora sp. Lineage (GTDB taxonomy): Bacteria > Actinomycetota > Actinomycetes > Mycobacteriales > Micromonosporaceae > Actinocatenispora. The sequence continues at coordinate 5,993 of JBAUUM010000598.1, read as the reverse complement.
GCCAGGCGTTCGCCGAGCGCGAGGAGCTGGCGAAGTGGTACAGCGAGCTGGCCGGCTTCCTACCGGTGTGGCGCACGCCGATCGACGAGCACGAGGACATGGCCGACCTGGTGCTGAACATCCCGGGCTCGGCGATCTGCTGGGAAGTCATCATGCCGCGGGGCGAGGACTCGTTCATCGACCGCTTCCTGGAGAAGAACGGCCCCGCCGTGCACCACGTGACGTTCCAGGTGGCGGACTGGGCACGGGCCATGGCGGCGTGCGAACACCACGGGACGCCCACGTTCGACCTGGAGGAGGGCGTCACCGACGGCGCCAGCTGGAAGCACACGTTCATCCACCCCAAGCACGCTGGCGGTGTCCTCGTGCAGCTGTTCTGGGAGGAACGGCCGGGCGTGTGGGTGCGCTCCGACAAGATCCCGCCCGAGGGTTAGGCCGACCATGGACCTGACTCTCACCGAGGACCAGGAACTGATCCGGGACGCGGCGCGGGAGGTGCTGTCCGCCCGGCGGGACAGCGCCGACGCCCGGGCCGTGGCCGACGAGGAGGCCGGCTACTCCGCCCGGCTGTGGAAGGAACTGGTCGAGCTGGGCTGGACCGGTCTCGCCTTCGACGAGTCGTACGGCGGTGTCGGGCAGGGTTTCCTGGAGCTGTGCCTGGTCGTGGAGGAACTGGGCCGGGCGAACACCCCGACGCCGTTCCTGACCACGGTCGCCTGCTGCGGGATGCCGATCGCCCGGTTCGGTACCGAGGAGCAGAAGTCCGAATGGTTGGGCGCGATCGCCGGCGGGAAGGTCCTGAGCTACGTGCGTGCGGCCCCGCGCGGCCGCTGGGGCGCGCCGGGTTCGGAGGTGACCGCCACCGCCGACGGTGACGGGTTCACCCTCGACGGGACCGCCCTGTTCGTGCCGTACGCGCACGCCGCCGAGTCGTTCCTGGTGGTGGCGCAGGGTGGCGGCGCCGACGAGCTGACCGTGTTCCTGGTCGACGCCAGCGCCCCCGGCACCTCGTGCGAACCGCTCGACACGATCGGCGCCGACCGGCTGTACCGGGTCGCCTTCGACGGGGTCCGGGTGTCGTCCGGGCACACCCTGGGCGAGGTCGGTGGGGGCCAGGCGGTGGTGGACGCGCTCACGGCGTACGGCACGGCTGCCACCTGCGCGGAGATGGTCGGTGGCGCCCAGGGCGTACTCGACATGACCGTCGAGTACGCCTCCCAGCGGGAGCAGTTCGGCCGTCCGGTCGGATCGTTCCAGGCGGTCCAGCACCACTGCGCGGACATGGCCATCGACGTGCTGGGCTCGCGGTTCATCGCGTACGAGGCGGTGTGGCGGCTGTCCGCCGGACTCGACGCGGCGCGCGAGGTGTCCACGGCCAAGGCATGGGTGAGCGAGGCGTACCAACGGGTTTGCGCGCTGGGGCACCAGGTGCACGGGGCGATCGGGTACACCGCCGAACATTCCCTGCACCACTGCACCCGGCACGCGGTCGGCGCGGCGCTCGCCTTCGGCGACGGCGACTTCCACACCGAACGCCTCGCCAGAAGCCTGGGCCTGTAAAGCACGCACGGCGCGGGCACTGCCCGGTGACACGTCGTCGGCCGGGACCGGTGGGCCGGTCCCGGCCGCGTTCCATCTATGCGCTGGCCGCGCCCCGGTCGTGGCCCGGTCAGACGGTCAGCACGATCTTGCCCTGGGTGTGGCCGGACTCGATGAGCTGGTGCGCCTTGGTCGCCTCGTCGAGCGCGAGCACGTGTTCGACGGTCGGTCGCAACCGGCCGGAGTCGACGAGCGCGGCGAGTGCCTCCAGACCGACGTGGTCGGGCTCGACGGTGACCCCGGCGAAGCGCATCCCGGCGTCCTCGGTGCGCTGCCTGAGCGCGTCGTCGGTGCGGTCGACGATGGTGATCAGCAGCCCGCCGGGGCGCAGCGAGCGCAGTGACCGGTCGGCGTACCCACCGCCCACGGTCTCCAGGACGACGTCGACGTCCCGCACCACGTCGGTGAAGTCGGTGGTGCGGTAGTCGATGACCTCGTCGGCGCCGAGGTCGCGGACGAACTCGTGCTTCGACGCGCTCGCGGTGGCGATGACGTGGGCGTCGAAGGACCGGGCGATCTGGACGGCGAGGTGGCCGACGCCGCCACCGCCGCCGTGGATCAGTACGCGCTGCCCGGCGCGGATGCCCGCGACGTCCACGAGGCTCTGCCACGCGGTGAGGCCGGCGAGCGGCAGCGCGGCGGCGTGTTCGTGGTCGAGGCCCGCGGGTTTACGGGCGAGCTGTCGGGACGGTGCCGCGACGTACTCGGCGTACCCACCGGCGGGCCGCGGAAAGAACGGCATGCCGAAGACCTGGTCGCCCGGCCGGAAGCGGTTCACCCCGGGCACGACCTCCTCGACCACTCCGGAGATGTCCCAGCCGAGGACGAAGGGCGACTGGCTGAGCGACCCGTAGGCGCCGGACCGGATGAGCGCGTCGACCGGGTTGACGGCGCTGGCGCGGACCCGGACGAGCACCTCGGACGGCAACGGTTGCGGCCGGTCCAGTTCGGTGACCTCGAGGACCTCGGGCCCGCCGAACGAACGCTGGGTGACTGCACGCATGGCACTGCTCGCTTCCGTGTGGGGTCGGCGGGTCGCGGCGTCCGCGACCGGCCGGGCGAACATTCTGTAGCGATGGCTACGGAAAGGACCGTAACACACTTCCTAGCGATCGCTATAGAATTGCCGGCATGACGACTCCCCGAGGACGCCCACGCGGGTTCGACCGTTCGGCCGCGCTGGACCGAGCCCTGGCGGAGTTCTGGCGGCACGGCTACGAGGCGACCTCGATCGCCCGACTCACCCAGGCCATGCGGATCAGCCCGCCGAGTCTGTACGCGGCGTTCGGCGACAAGCGGGCGCTGTTCAGCGAGGCGGTCGAGCGGTACGCGCAGACCTTCGGCCGGTACGGCACGGGCGCGCTGGAGGAGTCCACCGCGCGCGCCGCCGTCGAGCGGATGCTGCGCGGGGCGGCCGTCGAGTACACCCGGCCGGGGCATCCGCCGGGGTGCCTGTTGATCAACGGCGCGGTCAACACCTCGCCGGCCGACGAGGACATCCGGGTCGAGCTGCGGAACCGCCGGGAGGCGGGCAAACGCGCGATCGCGCGGAAGATCGACGCCGATGTCCGGGCCGGTCTGCTGCCGGCGGGCACCGACGCCCGACGGCTCGCCACCTTCTATGCCGCCGTCGTCCAGGGCATGTCCACACAGGCGTGTGACGGTGCCGGTCGTGAGGACCTGGACCGCGTCGTCGACCTCGCCATGGCCGCGTGGCCTGACCCGCCACGGTGACGGGCGGCGTCCGCCGGTAGGTCGTACCGGGTGCCGGACCGCCGGCCGGGTCCGGCGGTCGTCTCGCGGTGGGTGCGCGGGACCCTGGCCGGCGGTTCGCGACCCTCTGCGGAGGCGGCTGCCACCACGGCGGACACATCCGAAAAGTCCGGTGAGTCTTCCGACCTGACGCGTGTGGTGCGGGTATGTTCGCAGCCATGACATCACTCTGTGTGTCTTAATTGACACGAAGAGTGGTGTCTGTGGCTGGGCGGAACCCGCCGCCGAGATGTCCCCCGTGACCGAACTCCCGGGAGTCGCAGCCACGCCCCGCGCCCGCCCGGGCGTCCGGTTGCTACGGGATGCCGGCATCCCGCGAAAGGAAGGACGAGCATGTCCCACGACGAGAGTGCCACCGCACCGTCCGAGGGCACGGCACGACCCGATCTCTCCCGTCGACGGCTGCTCGCCGGCGCCGCCGGCGTCGGAGTCGCGGTGGTGGCCGGCAGCGCGGTCGTCGCCCAGCACGTGTCGTCGACGGCCCAGCCCACCGAGCAGGGGTCGACCGACGGCCCGGTCACGGTGCACGTCCGCGACGCCCGGACCGGGACGATCGCACTGTTCCAGGGCGAACGCCGGGTCGAGGTCACCGACCGCCAGCTCGCCGCCCGGCTCACCAGCCTGGCCCGCGGCTGACCCAGCGTCGCCGTACCCCCGGCGGCCGCCTCCCGCGTGTTCCGACCGCCGACCGGCCCGTGATGCGGGCCGACCTCCATCAGTCGCCATCTTCCCCGTGAGGTTCAGTCATGTCTTCGCACCGCGAGGCACCGGAGATCTCCAAGGACCCGGTCGCCGACAGCACCGACGTGTACGCGTTCGTCAGCCCGGACAAGCCGGGTTTCGTCACCCTGATCGCCAACTACGTGCCGCTGCAGGGTCCGCCCGGCGGCCCGAACTTCTACGAGTTCGGCGACGACGTGCTGTACGAGATCCACGTCGACAACGACGGTGACGGCCACGCCGACATCACCTACCAGTTCCGGTTCACCACCAGGATCCGCAACGACAACACGTTCCTGTACAACACCGGTCCGATCCTGACGCTGGACTCGCCGAACTGGAACCGGCAGCAGTTCTACACCGTGACCCGGGTCGTGCACGGGCACAGTACGGTGATCGCGCGGGACGTGCCGTGCCCGCCGTGCAACGTCGGGCCACTGTCCACACCGGACTACGTCTCGCTGGCCAACGCCGCCGTGCACACCACGTACGGTGGGGCGCGGGTGTTCGCCGGCCAGCGCGCGGAGGGCTTCTACGTCGACCTCGGCGCCATCTTCGACCTGCTGGACCTGCGGCCGTTCGAGCAGCTGCACGCCCAGTACGGTCTGGACGTGTTCACCAAGCCGGCACCCGGCGTGAACGCCACCAACCAGCTGAACGTGCACAGCATCGCGCTGCAGGTGCCGGTCGCCGACCTGCGCCGCAACGGCTGGAACGGCACCGACGCGGACGACCCGCGCGCCGTCATCGGCGTGTGGACCTCGGCGAGCCGCCAGCAGGTCCGGATGTGGAACAAGGACCACGGCGAGGACGTCAACTCCGGCCCGTTCGTACAGGTGTCCCGGCTGGGCAACCCGCTGTTCAACGAGGTCCTGGTGCCGATGGTGCGCAAGGACCTGTGGAACTCGCTGCCGCCCTCCGACGACAAGCTGTTCGCCCAGTACGTGCTGCACCCGGAGGTGGCGAACCTGCTGCCGAACCTCTACCCGGGGGTCTTCCCGAACCTGGCCGCGCTCAACGCCAGCAAGAAGCCGCGCGCGGACCTCGCCGCGATCCTGCTGACCGGCATCCCGTCCGGGCTGATCCCCGGCTTCCAGAACTTCACCGGCAGCACCCAGGCGGACATGCTGCGGCTCAACACGGCGATCCCGCCGACCGCGAAGCCCAGCATCTTCGGCCTGCTCGGCGGCGACCTCGCCGGCTTCCCGAACGGCCGACGCGTCCAGGACGACGTCGTGTCCATCGAGCTGCGCGCGATCGCCGGCGTCACGTACCCGTTGGTGGACGACTCGTTCACCCCCGACGCCGCCGCCAACCAACTGGACGACGGGGTCACCCCGGAGGACGTCAAGGCGCCGTTCCTGGCCGCGTTCCCGTACCTGGGCGTGCCGTACGACGGTTTCTTCAACCCGTCCTGACACCGGCCACGGCCCGCCCGTACCGTGCGGCGACACACCCTGTGGGTCGGTGTGTCGCCGCACGGTTCGGCGGGCGGCCACGTGTCCCCGAACCAGCCGACCACCGGAGCCCGGAATGACCACACAGCAACGGCATCACCCGCACTCGCACCCGCTCGGGCCGTCGTACACGGCCACCGTGGTACTCGACATCGGCGGCGACATCGGCGCGTTGGTCGTGCACACCGACGCCACCGAACTCGGCCGGGAGATCGAGATCAGCGACGCGACCCGACCGGAGGCGCCGCGTACCCACTCCGCGGTGCGCGAACGCATCATCGGCGCACGCTCCAGTCACTGCGCCGTCTACCCGCAGGTACCGGCCGGCCGGTACCTGCTCTGGGACGACGCCGACACGCCGGCCGGCGAGGTCACCGTCACCGGCGGCCGGGTCACCGAGTACCGCTGGGCGGCGCCGCCGCCGGGACCGAGCGCCGCCTAGTC
>JBAUUM010000597.1:0-7012 GCA_049582705.1 Actinocatenispora sp. | reverse complement strand
AGTGGCCGGACGAGGGCGTCGCCGCCCACTACGGCGACCCGATGCGCGAGCAGCGCACGCTGACCGGACGGGTCGGCCTCGTCGACCGGAGCAACCGGGGCGTACTGCGGGTGCCCGGCGCGGACCGGCACAGCTGGCTGCACAGCCTGGCGACCCAGCACCTGACGGCGCTCGCGGCCGGTGAGGGCACCGAACTGCTCCTGCTGTCCCCGCAGGGTCACCTGGAACACCACGCCCGGGTGGCCGAGTTCGACGACGCCGTGTGGCTCGACACGGAGCCGGGCGACGCCGCGCCGATGCTCGACTTCCTGACCAGGATGCGGTTCATGCTCCGGGTCGAGCCCGAGGACGTCACCGAGACCCACGCCGTGGTCAGCCTGGTGGGGCCGGACGTCGCCACGGCGCTCGACGCGCTCGGCGCCGAGGTCCCCGCGCCGGCGACGGTGGCCGCCACGCCGGAGTCCAAGTTCGCCGCGGGCGCCGTGCCCGCCCGGCCCACCTCCAGCTACCCGGTCGTACCGCTGCCCGGCGGCGGTTTCGCCCGCCGGCAGGCGCCGTTCGGCGAGGCGCCGGTGGTCGACCTGGTAGTGCCCCGCGAACGGCTCGGTGACCTGGCCGAGCGCCTCCGCGCCGCCGGGGTGCCCGCCGCCGGCAGCTGGGCGTACGACGCGGTACGGGTGGCCGCGCGCGCACCCCGGTTCGGCCTGGACACCGACCACCGCACCATCCCCGCCGAGGTCGGGTTCCTGGCCCCGGCCGTACACCTGGACAAGGGCTGTTACCGGGGGCAGGAGACCGTCGCCCGGGTCCACAACCTGGGCCGGCCGCCGCGCCGGCCGGTACTGCTGCACCTCGACGGCGCGGACGAGGAACTGCCCCCGGCCGGCACCCCGGTGCTGCGGGACGACCGCCAGGTGGGCTTCGTCGGCACCGCGGTACGTCACTTCGAGCTCGGGATCATCGCGCTCGCCGTGGTCAAGCGGGCCGTGCCGGACGACGAGGTGCTGCGGGTCGGCGACGCCAACGCCGCCATCGACCCGGACTGACCGCACCGGCTCCGCCCCGCCGGCTCGCGCCGACGCCGGCACGTGTCGGGCACCGGCCCGGGGTCGACCCGGCCGGTCGTGCTGGTCGCGGCTGTTCGGAGCCGCGGTCGAGGACTCCTCTCCGTCGCCCGGAACGGGCCGTCGTCATGGCAGGATCACGGGCATGGGTAGCACCGTGATCACCGTGGCCCCGACCGGCGCGGAATCGAGGAAGGCCGACGTCCCAGCTCTGCCGGTGACCCTGGCTGAGCTGGTCAGTACGGCCAAGGAATGTGAGTCGCTCGGCGCCAGCGTGGTGCACGTGCACATCCGGGACGCCGCCACGGAGCCGACGCTGGACCTGGCCCGGCTCACCGACACGGTGGCGGCGCTGCGGGCCGAGACGGACCTGATCGTGCAGCTGTCCACCGGCGGTGCGGTGACCGACCCCGAGTCGGACCGGCTGCGGGTGATCGAGGCCGCGCCCGACATGGCGTCGTGCACGATGGGCACCGTCAACTTCGGCGACGGCGTCTTCATGAACCGGTGGGAGTTCATCGTCGAGCTGCACACCCGGCTGCGGGACGCCAAGGTTGTCCCCGAGTACGAGATCTTCGACATGGGGCACATCGCCTCGCTGGCGCGGCTGCTGCACAAGCACGGCCTGCCGTACGGCGGGCACGTGCACGTCGACTTCGTGCTGGGCGTGCCCGGCGGCATGGCGGGCACCGCGGAGACGGTGGTCGCCGCGCTCCAGCAGGTGCGCGCGTTGCTGCCGGAGGGCACGACGTTCGCCGCGACCGGCGTGGGCCGCAGCACCCTGCCCGTACTGCTCTCGACGCTGGCCGCCGACGGGCACCTGCGGGTGGGCATGGAGGACACGCTCACGTACGCGAAGGGTCAGCCGGTGGAGAGCAACATGCAGCTGGTCGCGCGTGCGGCGGGGCTGGCCCGGCTGGCGCAACGTCCGCCGATGCCGGTCGCCGAGGTCCGGCGGCTCTTCGGCATCCGCTCCTGACCCAGGCCGCCCCCGACGCCGGCCCGCCCCTGAACTGGCCCGGCCCTGGCCCCAGGCCGGCCCTGAACCCGGCCCGGCCCTGGCCCCAGGCCGGCCCTGAACCCGGCCCGGTCCGGACACAGGCCGGTCCTGACACACGCAAGCCCTGACGCGCCCGCCGGACCGCTCGGAGTCCGGTGGGCGCGGGGCGGTACGGCGCCCCGTCCGGCACGCGAAGCGCGGCCCGCGAGCGGTGCATGATAGCCATCACACGACTGTGGCGTTAGCAACTTGACCATAGTGATGGCGATGAATATGCAGCTCAGAAGGCATGTGCGGGTCCACGAATGTGGCCTGTCTTGCAAGCGTTTTGCTTGCAAGAGCTAGCAGTACCGGTTACCTTCGAGTCATGGCCGCGTTACGGGACATCGGTGAGTTCATCCGGGAGCAACGGCGCCACGCGCAGATCTCGCTGCGTCAGCTCGCCGAGCAGGCCGGTGTCAGCAACCCGTACCTCAGCCAGATCGAGCGTGGTCTGCGCAAGCCCAGCGCCGAGGTGCTCCAGCAGATCGCCAACGCGCTGCGGGTCTCCACGCCGATCATGTACCTGCGGGCCGGGCTGCTCGACCTGAAGGAGGGCCAGGGCGTGCTCGCCGCCATCGCGGCGGACAGCGGCCTGACCACCCGGCAGAAGCAGACCCTCACCGAGATCTACGAGGCGTTCCGGCGGGAGAACGCCCGTTTCGAGCCGGCGGAGTCCGCGGGGGCGACCGAGCCGGCAGCACCTGGTGATCCGGCCGCGGCGGAGCCGTCGATGTCGGTGCCGGCACCCGCGACGAGCGGGCACCCGGGGTCGTCCGACGCCGAACCGTCGGAGTCGGTGAGCGACGCCAGCACGGGGCCGGCCAACCGCAGGGTCCGCAAGGTCGCCAAGAAGGCCGTGAAGAAGGCAGCCCGCAGGCCTGCCGCGCCGAAGGGGCGGAGCGCGCCGGCGGCGGCGACAGCCACCGGGACGGCATCCGCTGCCGACACGGTGGCCGCCGAGGGATCAGGGCAGCACGACGGGACGGGGTCGGCGGCGGAGCATTCCGCCGCGCCGGACCAGTGACCGCTCCCGTTCCAACCGAACCGACTGTTTGTTGACGAGGGGATGACATGACTCAGAAGCAGAAGTTCCCAGGACCGTTGTACGCCGCCGCGGGCTTCGGCGACTTCGCCGCCGAGAAGCTGCGGGAACTGCCGGAGCAGGTCGCCGGCCTCGGCGAGTGGGCTCGCACCGAGCTCAGCGGCAGCCGGGAGAAGGCCCAGGGTGAGCTGGCCGACCTCGGCGAGCGCGTCGGCAGCGGCCTGGCCTCGTTCCGGACCCGTGCGCAGCAGCTCAGCGGCAGCATCACCGAGGCGGACGTGCGTCGGTTCAGCGAGAACGCGCGCCGTCGGGCCGGCGAGTTCGCGACCGTCGCGCAGGAGAACCTGATCACCGCGCAGAACCGGGCCGTCAGCCTGTACGACGACATGGTGTCGCGCGGCGCCAACGTGCTGGACGGCGAGCCCGCCAAGATCGCGAAGCGGCCCGCCCAGCCGGCCAAGAAGATGGCGAAGAAGACGAGCCGGCCCGCCGCGGCCAAGAAGTCGACCGCCAAGAAGTCCTGAACACCCGGCGGTCCTGAACACCGGACGGTCCTGACCATCGAACCGCCCTGACCACCGGACACACCGTCAACGCCTCGGCCGGCACAGTCGGCCGGGGCGTTGCGCGTCTTCGAGGCACGGTCGGACGCGTGGGTCTGACATGCCGCGGAGGCGGTGCCGGCGGCGAGGGAGGTCGTCGCGCCCGACGCCTCGGCGCTACGCTCCAATGATGGAGCCGCCGCTCGCCCTCGACCTCGTCAGCCCGGTCACGCACTATGTCGGCCTGATCGTCACAGTCTTCGCCCTGGTGCTGGAATTGTTCGCGTTCGTGCACTGCGCGTTCCAGCGCGGCGACGCGTTCAAGGCGGTGGGCACCCTGCCCAAGGGTGTCTGGCTGGCCATCACCGGCGGGGCGGCGGCGCTGACCCTCCTGCTGGGCATCGGCCCGGTCAGCCTGCTGGCCCTCATCGGCGTCATCGCCGGCGCCGTGTACACGCTCGACGTCCGGCCGGCGCTCAAGGACGCCACGAACGGCAACGGTCCCTGGTGACCGCGCGGGCACCCGCCGGCCGGCCCACCCAGCGGCTGTCGTCGGCACACGGAGCGACCCTCGAATACCTGGTCACCGGCGAGGACAGCCCCACCACCGTCTTCGCCCACGGGCTCGGCGGCGGCATACCGGACACCCGGCCGCTCGGCAGCGCGGTGACCGGCCGCAAGGCGTTCCTGCACCTGCGCGGGCACGGCGGGTCGGTGGCGCCCAGCGGCGACTGGACCTACCAGGACCTGGCCACCGACCTGCGCGCGGTGGCCGACGAGGTCGGCGCGACCCGCGCGCTCGGCATCAGCCTGGGCGCCAGCGCGCTGCTGCGCCTGCTGGCGGAGACCCCCGACCGGTTCGACCGTCTCGTGTTCTTCCTGCCCGCGGTGCTCGACCAGGTACGCACCGGGCCGACCGCGGAGCGGCTGGCGGACCTGGCCCGGGCCGTGACCGGGGCGGACCGTGATCTCGCCGGCCGGCTGATCGCCAGCGAGGTGCCGGCCGCCTTCCAGGACACCCCGCCTGCGGACATGTTCGTTGCGCAGCGGGTCGCGACCCTGTTCGGTAACCCGACCGCGGGCAGCCTCGCGTCCCTCGCCGGCGAGGTGCCGCTGCCCCCGGCCGTGGGCGGTGCCGACGTACTGCGACGGGTCGAGGCGCCGACCCTGGTCCTCGCCTGCGACGGCGACCCGCACCACCCGACCGCGGTCGCGCAACGGTTGGCCGCCGCGCTGCCCAACGCCACCCTGCACGTGTACGCGGAGCCGGGAGTGCTCTGGACCCAGCGCGCGGACCTGCGCGACCGGGTCAGTACGTTCCTCAACGCCTGACGGCCCGCACGCGGGACTTTGAGCCAGGGCCTACTCTTCGAGCCGTGCAGTCCAACGCCCCGACGCCCGGACCGGCCACGGTCGCGCCGCTCCAGGCCGCGCCGCCCGCCGGCAACATGCTCCGGGAGTTCCTGGACGGCCTGGCCCTGCTGGGCCGTGGCATCGGCATGTGGGCGCGGTCGCCGCGCCTGATGCTGCTGGGCGCGGTTCCCGCGCTGATCTCGTTCGCGCTGCTGACCACGGCCTTCGTACTGCTCGCGATGTACATCCATCCGGTGGTCGGCACGCTCACACCGTTCGCGGACGACTGGCAGTCCGGCTGGCGGACGGCGACCCGCGTGGTGGTGGGCATCGCCGTGCTCGGCGCGGGCCTGCTGTTCGCGGTGCTGCTCTACACGGCGCTGACCCTGGCGATCGGCGACCCCTGCTACGAGGCGATCTCCCGGCGCGCGGAGGAACCGTACGGCGGGGTCCCCGGCGAGGTGGAGGTGCCCTGGTGGCGGTCGCTGGGCCGCTCGGTGCGGGACGCGGTGCGTCTCGTGCTCGCCTCCCTCGTCGTGGGCATACTGATGTTCGCGGCCGGGTTCCTGCCGGTGGTCGGGCAGACCGTGGTGCCGGTGATCGGTGCCCTGATCGGCGGCTGGTACCTGGCCCTCGAACTGACCGGGGTGCCGTTCGAGCGGCGCGGCCTGCGGTTGGCGGGCCGCCGCCGGGTGTTGCGCCGCCGCCGCCCGCTCGTACTCGGCTTCGGGGTCGGCACCTTCGTCCTGTTCCTGATCCCGCTCGGCGCGGTGATCGTCACGCCGGCCGCCGTGGCGGGGGCGGCCCTGCTGTCCCGGCGGGTGCTCGGTGAGCCGACCTCGCGGCCGGAACTGCCGGCGGCCTGAGCTGCAGGCGCGTTCCGTGTCGGCGCGGTCGCGTACCGTGGCGGGTCGGATCGTGCCCCGGTCGTGACCGTGATGTGGCCGTCCTGGCCCCACCCCGGCCGGCCCGCGCGGTCTAGGGTGCCGCCATGAGCGACGCGGAACGCGGCGGGGCCGCCCGCCGGCTGACCCAGCCGGTACTCCTCCAGGCGGCGGTCAGCCTCTTCGCCGTGGAGGCGGTACGGGCCAGCGGCCCGCTGCTGGACCACGTGGCCGGCACGCACGGGGTACCGACCGCGGCCGTCGTCGCGCTGCTCGTGTACCTCGCCCCGGCGCTGGTCGCACCCGCCGCCCGGTGGCTGGGCACGGCCCACGCGACCACCGCGTTCGTGGTCCTGCTCGTCCTGGCGCGGCTCGTCGCCCAGATCGAGCACACGCCCGACTTCGTGGTCGGGATGATCACCGTGGCCGCCGCGCTCGGCTCCCTGGTGCTGGTCACCGACCAGCTCGCCCGACCCGGCGCGACCGCGTCGGGCCGTCCCGCCGGTACCGGGGTGGCCGTCGCCGTGGGCGTCGCGCTGGGCGGCGCCGTCGACGTCGCGGTCCGCGCCGCCTTCGGCACCTGGGACCCGATCTGGCGAGCCGGCCTGCTGCCCTGGCTGTACACGGTCCTGGCCTGCCTGGCCCTGCTGGTACTGCGGGCCCGCAACCGGGACGCCGCAGGCTCGCCCGCCCGTCCCCGGGATGTCGCCCGCCTCGGAGTCCTCGGCCTCTACCTGGCGCTCTACGTCCTGGTACTCGGCAGCCCGGCCTTCGTGGCCTCGCAGGGCGCGGTGGGCCTGCCGTACGCGGAGATCGTGCTCCTGGTCGGGGCGCTGCTCGGCATCGAGGTGGCGAGCCGCCTGTCCGTACCGGGCGGGTCCGGCCGGCTCACGTCGCTGTCCGGGCGGCTCGGCGGCGTCGTCGCCGCGGGGCTGCTGACGCTCGCCGTCCTCACCGCGCTGCTGGGGCACGGACTCCTGGTCGTGCCGGCGGTACTGGTCGGTCAGGTCGCGGCGGTGGCCGTACTGGCCCGCGCGTTCACCCGCCCTGCGCCGACCGCCCCGTCCGGCTCGACCGCCCCGGCC
>JBAUUM010000596.1:0-14395 GCA_049582705.1 Actinocatenispora sp. | reverse complement strand
GACCTGAGCAGTGGCGGCCACCACGCGACTACCGGTCGGTAACCGAACGGTGCCGCCGAGACACCCACACACCCCATCGGACCTGCGCAAACCGGCCCCACGCCGAACCGACCCGCGAGAGCGTTCCGGGTCGCGAGCGGCCGCGGCCACCCGGCCGCGTAACTGTCCCGGCCGCGTAGCGGTGCCGGTGGGGCGGGTCGGGGCGGCCGACCGGCCGGCTCACGCCTCGCTGGCGAGCATCTCCTCGGTGACCACCGACTCGGTGTCCGGGATGGCGAAGTCGTGGGCGCGCTTGTCGGCCAGCGCCAGCAGCCGCCGGATCCGTCCGGCTATCGCGTCCTTGGTCAGCGGCGGGTCCGCCAGCGCGCCCAGCTCCTCCAGCGACGCCTGCCGGTGCTCCAGCCGCAGCCGGCCGGCCATGACGAGGTGGTGCGGGGCGTCCTCACCGAGGATCTCCAGCGCCCGGGTCACCCGCGCCGCCGCCGCCACCGCGGCCCGGGCCGAGCGGCGCAGGTTCGCGTCGTCGAAGTTCGCCAACCGGTTCGCGGTCGCCCGCACCTCGCGCCGGACCCGGCGTTCCTCCCAGGTCAGTACGCTGGCGTGGGCACCGAGGCGGGTCAGCATCGCGCCGATCGCGTCGCCGTCCTTGACCACGACCCGGTCCACACCACGCACCTCACGCGCCTTGGCCATGATGCCGATCCGCCGGGCCGCGCCCACCAGTGCCAGCGCCGCCTCCGGGCCGGGGCAGCTGACCTCCATCGACGAGGAGCGTCCCGGCTCGGTCAGTGACCCGTGCGCGAGGAACGCGCCCCGCCAGGCCGCCACCGCGCAGCACACGCTCGCCGAGACCACGTGCGAGGGCAGGCCGCGTACCGGCCGGCCGCGCATGTCCAGCAGGCCCGTCTGGCGGGCCAGGGACTCGCCGTCGCGTACCACCCGGACGATGTAGTGACTGCCCTTGCGCAGCCCGCCGGAGGCGAGCACGTGGATCTCGCTGGAGTATCCGTACACCTCCGCGATCTCCCGGCGCAGCCGGCGCGCCACCGCACCGGTGTCCAGCTCCGCCTCCACCACGACGCGGCCGCCGATGATGTGCAGCCCGCCGGAGAACCGGAGCATCGCCGCCATCTCCGCCTTGCGACAGCAGGGCTTGGGCACGTCGACGCGACTCAACTCGTCCTTCACCGCCGCCGTCATGGCCATCGGGTCGCTCACCTCACGTCGGCTCGGTCCAGCGAGGTGCCGAGGATCGGCCTCGCCGGCCCGAGGATCGGGTCCAGTGCCGCGGCCAGCGCGGCGGGGTCGTGCCGCGGGCTACCGTCCGTCACGGCAACAGGGGCCGTGACGAGCCGCGCACTCAGCGATTCTGCCGCAGTCCGCAAAGTGGTCAGTTCACCGGCAGCCATCACGTCCGCGACGACCACGTCGAGCCGCAGTTCCGGCAGGTACCGCGCGAGCGCCGCGAGGTGGTCGGCCTGCGACAGGCCGGCCGTCTCGCTGTCCGCGGCGAGGTTCAGGGTGACCAGTCTGCGCGCGGGACTGGCCGCGATCGCGGCGCGCAGCTCCGGTACCAGAAGGTGCGGTATGACGCTGGTGTACCAGGAGCCCGGTCCGAGCAGCAGCCAGTCGGCCTCGCTGATCGCGGCGACCGCCTCCGCGCAGGCGGGTGGCTGCTCCGGCACCAGGTGCACGTCGCACACCTGGCCCGAGCTGACTGCGACCTGGTGCTGCCCCCGTACGGTCACCGTCTCGGTCGGCCGGGTCGGGTCGGCGCCGAGGACCTGCGCCTCGATGGACAGCGGCACCCGCGACATCGGCAGCACCCGGCCGGTCGCCCGGACCAGCTCCGCGGCGTGGTCCAGCGCGACCACCGGGTCGCCCAGCACCTCGAAGAGCCCGAGCAGCAGCAGGTTGCCCACGGCATGACCGTCGAGTTCGTCCCCGCCGCCGAACCGGTGCTGCATCAGCCGGGCGTTGGTGGCGCTCGTCTCGTCCTCGGCGGCGAGCGCGGCGAGGGCCTGGCGGAGGTCACCGGGCGGTAGTACCGGCCGACAGCGCCGCAGCCGGCCGCTGGACCCGCCGTCGTCGGCCACCGTGACCACCGCGGTCGGCGCGAAACCGAGCCGGCGCAGGGCGCGCAGGGTCACCGACAGTCCGTGCCCGCCGCCGAAGGCGACGATCCTGCCGCCCGGCGGGTCGGCCGCCGGCGCCTCGTACGCGGAACTCACTCGCGCCCCAGGTCGCGGTGCTGGGCATGGGCCGCCAACCCGAACTCACGGAGCTGGTCGGCGAGTGCTTCGGTGATCGCCACGCTCCGATGCTTACCACCCGTGCAGCCGACCGCGACGGTGAGGTACCGCTTTCCCTCCCGTTCGAAGCCCGCCGCGGTGGCGCTGACCAGCGCCGCGTAGCTCGCCACGAACTCCGTGGCGCCCGGCTGTCCCAGCACGAAGCCGCTCACGTCGGACTGCATGCCGCTGTGGTCACGCAGCTCCGGCACCCAGAACGGGTTCGGCAGGAACCGGGCGTCGAGCACGAAGTCCGCGTCCGGCGGCAGGCCGTACTTGAAGCCGAAGGACAGCACCGTGATCCGCAACGTGCGCAGGTCGACGGTGCCGAACAGTTCCTCGACCCGGGCCCGGAGCTGGTTGACGTTCAACTGCGTGGTGTCGATGAGCACGTCCGCCTCGCCGCGGGCCTGGGCGAGCAGTTCGCGTTCCGCGGCGATGCCGTCGGCCAGGCGCCCCTCCCCCTGCAGGGGGTGCGACCGGCGTACCGACTCGAACCGGCGGATCAGTATCTCCTCGGCGGCGTCGACGAACACGACGTGCGGCCGGAAGCCACGGGCCCGAAGGTCACGCACGGCCCCGCCGAGGTTGGTGGAGAAGGCGCGGCTGCGCACGTCCAGCACCATCGCCGTGCGTCGGGTGGCGCCGCCCGACTGGAACGCCAGTTCCGCCATCGTGACCATCAGCGTCTGCGGCAGGTTGTCCACCACGTAGTAGCCGACGTTCTCCAACGCCCGGGCCACGGTGGACCGGCCGCCGCCGGACACCCCCGTCACGATGACCAGGTCCATCTGCGAGCGGAGCGGCCCCTCGGGCGTGGCACCGCCCGACGCCGCGACCGGCGCGGTGGACGCGCCCTCACCGGTGCGGGCCACCTCCTCCGGCAGGTCCGCCGCACCGTCCGGGGTGGGCAGGCTCGTGGCCGGTACCGGTCTCTGGTCGTTCACTCGCCCCCCTCGCGCGTCGCGTCGTCGCCCTCCGGCGCCGTACCGCCGTCCGCTCGTGGCTCAGCGGGCACGCCGGGTCGGGTACTGGCTGACCCTACGTCCCGTGAGTCCACCGACGAGGGAGGTTGCGCCGAATCGCCAGGGTCGTGCCCCGCGTCGTCCGAGGACGGGTGCAGGGCCGCGTACACCAGTTCCGCGGTGTGCCGGCCGATGCCCGACACGGCCCCGATGTCCTCGAGCGTCGCGGCGCGGAGCCGCTTCACCGAACCGAACTCGCGGAGCAGTGTGCGGCGGCGGACCTCCCCCAGCCCCGCCACGCCGTCCAGCGCCGAGCGGGTCATCCGCTTCGACCGACGCTGCCGGTGGTAGGTGATGGCGAACCTGTGCGCCTCGTCGCGCACCCGCTGCAGCAGGTAGAGGCCCTCGCTGGTGCGGGGCAGGATGACCGGGTAGTCGGCGTCACCACCCTCGCTGGGCAGCCACACCTCCTCCAACCGCTTCGCCAGCCCGCACACGGCCACGTCGTCGATGCCCAGCTCGGTGAGTACCCGGTCTGCGGCGTCGGCCTGCGGCTGCCCGCCGTCGACCACCACCAGCTGGGGCGGGTAGGCGAACTTGCGCGGACGTCCCGTGGTCGGGTCGATGCCGGGCCGGATGTCGGGTGTCGGTTCCCCGTCGTCGACGTCGTCCCCGCCGATCAGGTCGCCGGACTCGGCGCGCGCGTCCAGGTAGCGGGAGAACCGTCGGCGCAGCACCTCCGCCATCGCCGCCACGTCGTCGGTGCCGGTGCCGTCCGGGTTCCCGCGGACCGCGAACCTGCGGTACTCGCTCTTGCGGGCCAGGCCGTCCTCGAAGACCACCATGCTGGCGACCACGTCGGTGCCCTGGATGTGCGAGATGTCGTAGCACTCGATCCGCAGCGGGGCGCTGTCGAGTCCGAGCGCGTCGGCGATCTCCTGCAACGCCTGGCTGCGCGCTGTCAGGTCACCGGACCGGCGCAGCTTGTGCTGGGCCAGGGCCTGCGAGGCGTTGCGGGCCACCGTCTCGGCCAGCGCCCGCTTGTCACCGCGCTGCGGTACCCGCAGGCTCACCCGGCTGCCGCGCAGCTGCGAGAGCCAGTCGGTCAGCGCGTCGGCGTCCGGAGGCAACGCCGGCACGAGTACCTCACGGGGAATGTCCGCGGTGCCGGTGGCCTGCTCGCTGCCGGCGTAGATCTGCGAACAGAACTGCTCGACCAGTTCCGCCGCGCTGTCCTCCGCGTCGGACTCGGCGCCCTTCTCCACCACCCAGCCGCGCTGACCGCGGACCCGGCCGTCCCGCACGTGGAACACCTGCACCGCGGCCTCGAGCGGGTCCTCGGCGAACGCCACCACGTCGGCGTCGGTGCCGTCGGGCAGCACCACGGCCTGCTTCTCCACCGCGCGGCGCAGCGCCGTCAGGTCGTCACGGATCCGGGCCGCCTTCTCGAACTCCAGCGCGCCGGACGCCTCCTGCATGTCGCGTTCCAGCCGGCGGGCCATCCGGTCGGTGCGCCCGGACATGAACTCGCAGAAGTCCTCGACGATCCGCCGGTGCTCGTCGGCGGACACCCGCTCGACGCACGGCGCCGAGCACTTGCCGATGTACCCGAGCAGGCAGGGACGGCCGATCTGCCGGGACCGCTTGAACACCCCCGCCGAGCAGGTGCGGGCGGGAAACACCCGCAGCAGCAGGTCGAGGGTCTCGCGAATCGCCCAGGCATGCGAGTACGGGCCGAAATACCGCACGCCCTTGCGTTTCGCCCCGCGCATCACCTGCAGCCGCGGGTACTCCTCGTTGAGGGTGACCGCCAGGTACGGGTAGCTCTTGTCGTCGCGGTAGCGCACGTTGAACCGCGGGTCGTACTCCTTGATCCAGGAGTACTCCAGCTGCAGCGCCTCGACCTCGGTCTCCACCACCACCCAGTCGACCTTGGCGGCGTTGGTCACCATCTGGAAGGTGCGCGGGTGCAGGCCGGCCGGGTCGGCGAAGTACGAATTGAGCCGGTTGCGCAGGCTCTTCGCCTTGCCGACATAGATCACCCGGCCGGTCGGGTCACGAAACCGGTACACGCCCGGGGCGGTCGGAATCGTCCCCGGCGCGGGGCGGTACGTCGACGGGTCAGGCACCCTCCGAGCCTACCGACGGGGGCGGACGACTCCGACGCCGCTGTCCCGCCCCGTACCGTCGGCACCGGGCCGCCGTACCGCACGGGCCGCGGTCACCGCACGGGCCGCGGTCACCGCACGGCGGCGATGATCCGGTCGTCGAACTCCTGCCACACCACGTCGGCCAGTTCGAAACCCGCGTACCGCAACGCCGCGAGATGCATCTCCACCGACGGCTCGGCATGCTCCCGGCCCAGGTCGGCGAACCGCTTCTCCCGCTCGCCCAGCGCCGCGGCCAGTTCCGGCCGGGCCGACGCCGCGACGAACCAGTCGCGGAAACCGCTGGCCATGTCCTCACCGAACGCGGCCATCGCATGCCCGGCCCGCCGGGTCTCGGCCAGTACCTGCAGGGCGTGGCGACCGCCGGCGTACGGGATGTTGTCCGCGTCGAGGAAGACGCCGCCGGGACGTACCAGTGTGCCGAGCCTGGTGTACAGCGCGGTGAGCCGGTCCGCGGGCAGCCAGTGCAGCGCGGTACTGCTCAGTACCGCGTCGGCCTGTTCCACCCCGAGCGCGTCGAGCAGCTCCGGCGCGCCGACGTCGGCCTCGACCCAACGCAGCCGGTCGCCGTACTCCTCGGAGGTGCGCCGGCCCAGTTCGACCAGTACCGGGTCGAGGTCCACCGCGACGCACCGGGCGTTCGGGAAGCGGTCCAGCAGCCGGCGGCTCAGCGACCCCGGGCCGCAGGCCAGATCGACGGCCACGAAGTCGTCGGGCAGCAGCCCGTCGAGCACGTCGAGCATCGCGGTGAAGCGACCCTCCCGGTTGGGCAGGTAGCCGGTCTGCTGGGCGTCCCAACTGGTCAGCAGGTCGGCCCAGTCGGGCACGGTCACGTCGGTGGAGGTCAAGGGGTCGTTCCTTTCCGGCCAGGATCACGATCATCGGTGGGCGGGGACCCGGCCACCCGAGTGGGCGCGGCCGGTCCGGCGGTCAGTGGCTCAGCCACTCCAGCAGACCCGCATGGTCCTTGTCGGCGAGCCCGAGGCGTTCCAACGTCCGCCCGGTCGTCCGGAAGTCCTCGCCGGCGAGCGTCGCGGCGAGACTGATCAGGGCGCTCACCATCGGGGTGGGCACGTCCGCGCGCTGCGCGAGCTGTTCCAGCGGTACCAGCGTGTTGACCACGTCCTCACGCAGCAACCGGTCATCGACGCTGGTCGGAGCCGGTATCCCCCGGTACACCAGGACCGAGCGCATGGCGGTGAGCAGGTCCGTGGTGTCCGCGCCGTAGTAGCGGTCCAGGATCTCCGGCATCGGCAGCAGGTCCGCGTCGTACGCGGCGGCGACCGCCCGGAACTCCCGCTCGGTGGCCTCCAGCAGCCGGATGGTCCGCTCCGAGAGGCCCTCCTCGTAGAACAGCACTTTCTCGGCCCGGTCGATCTTGCTGAGGTTGGTGTAGGAGATCACCACGTGGGCGAGGGCGCCGAAGTCGCTGACCCCACGGTGCACCAGGTTCGTCGCGGGCTCCAGCCCGGGGAAGACCTTCGCCAGCGTCGGCAGGTGCTTGTCGACGTTCTCCCGCCTCGGCGAGCCGAGCAGATTCCACGCCTTGCGGGCCATCAGGACGCTGTCGTCGGGCATCGTGCGCGCGGCGAGGATGCAGTCGGTCTCGACGACCTCGACGCTCTCGGGCGCACCGCGCTCGCGCAGTACCCGGGAGAAGTCGACGCTGCCGAACAGCTTGCTGGAGAACGTCACGACGAGCTGGCCGTCCCGCAGTACGGGGGCCAGGGTGGCCGCCACGTCGGGGTACGCGGTCGTCACCGTCGCCACGAAGATGACCGGGCACGTCTCGGCCAGCCGGCCGGGGTCGCCGGTGACCTCGGCGATCGGGAAGCTGCCCTCTAACATGCCGCCGGCGTTGATGGCTCCGGACTCGGTCACCGCGGCCAGTTTGGCCGGGTCCCGCGCGTACATGCGGACCTCGTGGCCGGTGCTCACCAGTTGAGCCGCCAGCGCTCTGGCGATGTTTCCCGAGCCGATGACGCCGGTGCTCTGCGTCATGATCGCCTCCCGACGGGCAGGGCGGTGCGGACCCTCTCCATCGTTGTGACGACGCCGGGGGGTCGGGAGACCAATTCGGACCGGACGGCACACTGCTTGAGCCGCCCGGTCGGGCCGGGACGATCGGCTACCTAACCCCCGCCGATCAGCGACTCAGGCACCGTCGCGCCGCTCAGCCACCCGAGCGGGGGGCGCGGCGGGCGGTGCCCGCCGTCGCCTTACGGGCCGGCGCGCGACGCTTCGCAGCCCCGCCACGGCGGACGGTCGCGGTGGGGCCGGGTTGGTCGGACAGGCCGAGCACCGGCCGCAGGAACCGTCCGGTGTGGCTCTCCTCGATCAGCGCCAGTTCCTCCGGGGTGCCGGACGCCACCACCATGCCACCCTTGTAGCCGCCCTCGGGTCCCATGTCGATGATCCAGTCGGACGTCTTGATCACGTCGAGGTTGTGCTCGATGACCACGACGGTGTTGCCCTTGTCGACCAGGCTGTTGAGCACGTCCAGCAGCTTGCGGATGTCCTCGAAGTGCAGACCGGTGGTCGGCTCGTCCAGCACGTACACGGTGCGCCCGGTGGACCGCTTCTGCAGTTCGCTGGCCAACTTCACGCGCTGTGCCTCGCCGCCGGACAGGGTGGGCGCCGGCTGGCCGAGCCGGACGTAGCCCAGGCCCACGTCGACCAGGGTCTTCAGGTGCCGGTGGATCGCGGTGATCGGCTCGAAGAACCCGGCCGCCTCCTCGATCGGCATCTCCAGCACCTCGGAGATCGTGCGGTCCTTGTAGTGCACCTCCAGGGTCTCCCGGTTGTACCGGGCGCCGTGGCAGACCTCGCAGGGCACGTACACGTCGGGCAGGAACTGCATCTCGATCTTGAGCGTGCCGTCGCCGGCGCACGCCTCGCAGCGCCCGCCCTTGACGTTGAACGAGAACCGGCCCGGGGTGTACCCGCGGACCTTCGCCTCGGTCGTCTCGGCGAACAGGCGGCGGATGTGGTCGAACACGCCGGTGTAGGTCGCGGCGTTGGACCGCGGGGTGCGACCGATCGGGGACTGGTCGACGCCGACGACCTTGTCGACCTGGTCCAGGCCGGTGATCCGGGTGTGCCGCCCGGGCACCATCCGGGCACCGTTGATCTGGTTCGCCAGCACCGCGTAGAGGATGTCGTTGACCAGCGTCGACTTCCCGGAACCGGAGACCCCCGTCACCGAGACCATGCAGCCGAGCGGGAACGGTACGTCGATGCTGCGCAGGTTGTGCTCGCGGGCACCCTTGACGACCAGCTCGCGCCCCTTCTCCGGGGTGCGGCGGACCGTCGGCAGGTCGATCGCGGTGCGACCGGACAGGTACGCCCCGGTCAGCGACTCCTTGCTGGACAGCAGACCCGACACCGAACCGGAGTGCACGATGTGCCCGCCGCGTTCGCCCGCGCCGGGGCCGATGTCGACGATCCAGTCCGCGGTGCGGATGGTGTCCTCGTCGTGCTCGACCACGATCAGCGTGTTGCCCAGGTCGCGCAGCCGGGTGAGCGTCTCGATGAGCCGGTGGTTGTCACGCTGGTGCAGCCCGATCGACGGCTCGTCCAGCACGTACAGCACGCCGACCAGTCCCGACCCGATCTGGGTGGCCAGCCGGATGCGTTGGGCCTCGCCGCCGGACAGGGTGGCCGACGGCCGGTCCAGGGACAGGTAGTCGAGGCCGACGTCGAGCAGGAACGTCAGCCGTGCCTGGATCTCCTTGAGCACCGCCTCGGCGATCAGCTTCTGCCGCTTCGTGAGGGTCAGACCGCCGATCAGCTCCGCGCAGCGGTCGATGGGCAGCGCGCACACCTCGGCGATGCTGTGCCCGGAGATCGTCACGGCCAGGATCTCCGGCTTGAGCCGGGTGCCGTCACACGCCGGGCACGGGATGTCCCGCATGTAGCCCTCGTACTTGTCCCGGCTCCACTCGCTCTCGGTCTCGCCGTGCCGGCGCTCCAGGAACGGCACCACACCCTCGAACGCGGCGTAGTAGGAACGCTCCCGCCCGTACCGGTTGCGGTACTTGACGTGCACCTGCGCGTCCGAGCCGTGCAGTACGGCCTTCTGCGCCCGCGCCGGCAGCTTGCGCCACGGCGTGTCGATGCCGAAGCCGAGCTGGTCGGCGAGGCCCTGCAGGAGCCGCAGGAAGTACTCCATGTTGTGGCCCGACGACCACGGCTGGATCGCGCCCTCGGCCAGGGAGCGCTCCGGGTCGGGCACCACGAGCTCCGGGTCGACCTCCTTGCGGGTGCCGATGCCGGTGCAGGTCGGGCAGGCGCCGTACGGCGCGTTGAACGAGAACGACCGCGGCTCCAGCTCCTCGATGCCGAGCGGGTGGTCGTTGGGGCAGGCGAAGTGCTCGGAGAACCGGCGCTCCCGCGCCTCGTCGTCCTCGGGCAGGTCGACGAAGTCGAAGACGACCCGGCCGTCGGCCAGGCCCAGCGCGGTCTCCACCGAGTCGGTCAGCCGCTGCTTGCTCGACGCCTTCACCGAGAGCCGGTCGACCACCACCTCGATGGCGTGCTTCTCCTGCTTCTTCAGCCTGGTCGGGTTCTCGCCGGTGAAGTCGGTGAGCGGATGGACCACCCCGTCGACCCGGGCCCGCGCGTACCCCTTGGTCTGCAGCTCGGCGAACAGGTCGAGGTATTCGCCCTTACGTCCGCGCACCACCGGGGCGAGCACCTGGAACCGGGTGCCCTCGTCGTGGGCGAGCAGCCGGTCCACGATCTGCTGCGGGGTCTGGCGGCTGATCCGCTCGCCGCACACCGGGCAGTGCGGCTCGCCGATCCGGGCGTAGAGCAGCCGCAGGTAGTCGTACACCTCGGTGATCGTGCCGACCGTGGACCGCGGGTTGCGGGAGGTGGACTTCTGGTCGATCGACACCGCCGGGGACAGGCCCTCGATGAAGTCGACGTCGGGCTTGTCCATCTGCCCGAGGAACTGCCGGGCGTACGCGGACAAGCTCTCCACGTAGCGCCGCTGCCCCTCGGCGAAGATCGTGTCGAACGCGAGGCTCGACTTGCCCGAGCCGGACAGCCCGGTGAACACGATCAGGGCATCGCGGGGCAGGTCGAGGGACACGTCCCGCAGATTGTGTTCGCGCGCACCACTGATGATCAGACGATCGGCCACTGTCTTCCGCTCTCCCGCTCCCCCGGGTCGGCCGCCCGACCGACCCACCCCACGACACGGTGCCCCTACCCACCGACATCCACCAGCCAATCGGCGACGGGCACGCCGCATCGCCACACCCACACTGTGAGGCGGAATGTCGCACTCTGACTGGTCTGTCGGCCTGGCCGGATCGACACGCCGCTACGGGGACGTCAGAGGGCAACTGTAGCCACGTCCTCCGACAAAACCCCGCGTCGCTGCGCCCGCACCCCACTCAACGAGTGAGGGCCGGACCGGATGGCACCGGTTGAGATTCAAACACACGTTCGATCCGGTTGCCACCGGCTGTCCCCCACCCGGGGCGCCGGTCAGGTGCCGGACAACGGGCCACGGGATCCACGACGTGCGGCCCTCGCCCGGGCCCGCCGTGCGTCGGCGCGTTCCACCGCACCGGCCCGCGCCTCCCGGCGACCGGCCTGGCGCCACTGCTCCGCCTGCAGCTTGCGCCAACTGGCCAGCCGGCGGGGCGCCAGCTCACCGTCGCGCACCGCGGCCTGTACCGCGCACCCCGGTTCGGCCTGATGGCGGCAGTCGACGAACCGGCAGCCCGCCGCCAACGCCGTGATGTCGGAGAACGTCCGTTCCAGCCCGGCGGCCGCGTCCTCCATGCCGACCGCCCGCAGTCCCGGCACGTCGAGCACCGCCCCACCGCCCGGCACCGGGACCAGCGCCCGGTATGTCGTGGTATGCCGGCCGCGACCGTCCGCACGCAGCGCGCGGGTCGCCAGCACACTGGTTCCGACCAGCGTGTTGACCATCGTGGACTTGCCGACCCCGGAACTGCCGAACAGCCCCAGGGTCCGGCCGGCACTCAGGTACTGCGTCAGCGGCCGCAATGAGTCCGGGTCCGTGCCGCAGACGGCGTGGACCGGCACGCCCGGCGCCACCACGGCGAGCTGCTCGGCGAGAGCCTCCGGATCGGGCACCAGATCGGCCTTGGTCAGCACCAGCACCGGCGTCGCGCCGGACTCCCAGACCAGCGCCAACAGGCGCTCGATACGTGCCGGGTCGGGCGACGGTTCCAGCGCCTCCACCACGGCCGCGGTGTCGACGTTGGCGGCCATGACCTGGCCCAGGGAGTCCCGGCCGGCGCCCTTGCGGACCACCGCGCTACGGCGTGGCAGTACCGCCTCCACCGTGCTGTGCCCGTCCGGCCAGTCCCGGACGGCGACCCAGTCGCCGGCCACCGGCAGCCGGGTCAGGTCCCGGGCGGCGTGCGCGAGCAGCCGGCCTGCCGCGCTGGTGCGCACCGCGCCGTCTGCGGTCAGTACGGGATAGACGCCCCGGTCGACGCGGGTGACCCGGCCGGGCCGACAGCCGGACCGGCCGTGGACACCGAACTGACCCTTGCGGTCAGCGTCCCAGCCCAGGGCACCGAGATCGATCGACATGATGTGCGAAACCTCGCGAGTCGAGCGGGTGGCACCCGACTCCGCCGCCGGCGACGGCGGACGGTTCAGGCGAACGCCCGCGGGATTGTGGTCGGACGGCACGCCCGACTCCAGTGACCGTCTCGCACCGTCACCTCCCCGGACGCTCCTGATGAGAACCTGCCTTGAACAGTACGGTTCCCCGATCCGCACACCAACCGAATATCGACCACGGTGAGAGGACCCGCACACGCCCGGTCACCCGACCGCCGCCCGACCGCCAGTACTGTCGCGGAATGACCTACACCGGCAAGATCCAACCGGGCGGTCCGCCCGCCACCCGTTCGCTGGACCGGCTGTCGATCACCAAGCTGTCGGTCGGCCCGATGGACAACAACGCGTTCCTGTTGCGCTGCCGGGCGAGCGGCACCCAGGTGCTGATCGACGCGGCGAACGACGCGGACCGGCTCGTCGGGCTGATCGACGACACCGGCCTGGACACGGTCGTGACCACCCACCGGCACGACGACCACTGGCAGGCACTGGCCGCCGTGGTCGAGGCGACCGGGGCCCGTTCGCTGGCGGGCCGCGTCGACGCGCCCGAGCTGCCGGTGCAGACCGTCGGGCTGGACGACGGCGACACGCTCCCGGTCGGGGACTGCTCGCTGGAGGTAATCCACCTGGTGGGACACACGCCCGGTGCGATCGCCCTGCTCTACCGCGACCCGGCCGGCGACCCGCACCTGTTCACCGGTGACTCGCTGTTCCCGGGCGGCCCCGGCAAGACGCACAGCCCGGAGGACTTCGCCTCGCTGATGGACGACCTGGAGTCGAAGGTGTTCGGCCGGCTGCCGGACGACACCTGGGTGTACCCGGGGCACGGCGACGACACCACGCTCGGCGCCGAGCGGCCGCACCTCGGCGAGTGGCGCGAACGCGGCTGGTAGCCGTACCGACGGAGCGGAGGGGGTCCGGCGGCGCGTCGGACCCGCACGGCTGGCCCACCGGGTCCGGACGGCGTGCCGCCGCGGTCAGAAGATGCTGTAGGAGTTGATGAACATCAGGCCGAGCAGCCCGTAGCCGGCCACGAACGCGGCCGTCACCAGCGAGTCGGGCAGACGCCACCGGCGTACCGCCAGGGCCACCACCCACACCGCCGGGAAGACGACCAGGACGAACCGGGGCATCGACAGCAGCGGCCGGGCCGGGTACGGGTCGGACAGCGGCATCAGCAGGCTGGCCAGCGCGTAGGTGAGGTAACCGGGCGGGATCAGGCGGGCGCCGGCCAGTACGGCGACCAGCACGAGCCCCACCACGAGCAGGTCGATCAGCCAGTAGCTCTGGTACGTCCAGGCCAGCCGCACCGCGTGCCACAGCGTCATGATCGGGACGGTCGGCTCCCGCTGCCAGGTGTCCTGCGCCTCCAGAGGCGCCATCAGATCGCCGTGCGCCCACTGCCAGTACAGGCCGTAACCGGCCAGGCCCAGCACCGGCCCGCACACCGTGGCCAGGGACGGCAGGGAGCGGGCCAGGACCGTCCGGGACGACAGGATCGGCGCCCGGACCCGCAGCAGGCGCCAGTACTGGACGGCCTCGACCAGCAGGGCGGGCAGCAGCACGATGCCGACGCTGCGGGTGAGCGCGGCCAGCGCCGCGAACAGCAGCGCCGGCCACCAGCGTCCACCGCGGGCGTACCAGAACGTCAGCAGCACCAGCAGCAGGAACGGCGCCTCCGTGTAGGGCGCCAGGAAGAAGAACGCGGTGGGGAAGATCGCCAGGTAACGGACCGCCCGACGGGCGGTCGTCGCGTCGAACTCGCGGGCGGTCAACGCGTGGAAGACGACGAGTACGCCGAAGAACGAGCCCTGCGCCACGATGGTCGCGGCGACCAGCGGGCTGACCCCCGGCAGCAGGGCCAGTACCGCAACGGCCATCGGGTAGAGCGGGAAGAACGCCGCGCTGGAGTCGTCGGTGCGGTACCCGCTGATCGCGATGCGCTGGAACCACAGGGCGTCCGCGTGGTTGCCGGAGGCGACCAGGTTGTGCCAGCCCGGCGTGATCGGCTGCGCGTCCAGACCGACGACGCCGACGGGGGTACCGGGCGGGAACAGACCGACGCCCACGAGGCTGAGCAGCGCCCAGCCCACCCACACGGCGACGAACACGGCCGCGGCGAAGACCAGGCCGTCGCGCAGGCGTACCGCACCGTGGGACCCGGTGCCGGGCTCATCGGTGGACAGCTCCGCGTCGAGGACGGCCATGGTCGTTTGTCACCATTCGTGCGACGTCAGGCGGACGGGCGTGGCGTCGGGAGTCTTTCACGACGCGCCCGCCGCGGCCCGGACGGCCCGCCGGGCCGAGGTTCCGACCCACGTCGCCGCCCGCCCGTGCCGGGTGGTCCGCACCGCCGGGA
>JBAUUM010000595.1:0-1722 GCA_049582705.1 Actinocatenispora sp. | reverse complement strand
GGGAAGGAAGCAGCCTACTTACCACGATCGGCGACATTGCCCAGCAGGGCCTGGCGGATAGCAGTACGTCGGGTGCCTTCTCCACCAACTTCCGGATCGACATGTGCCGCTGCTTGCGCTTGGCTTGCCCGAGTACTGTGCGGTTCTGCTCGGGATACGCGTCCCGCGCCGCACACAGCCGTTCGGCAACGAGCCGCCGCACCCGCTGCGGGTTCAGCTGGATGTGCTTGCCGTCGGACCGCCGGAAGTCGTTCACGATCTGGTCGTGCTGCGTACCGTTGAACCGTGCCAGGTACGGCACGCGTAAGCGAAACTCGTCGAGCAGAGACCGATACCAGGCGTAGCGGAACACCACCGCCCGAGCCACCCGGCCGGCAGCGGCACCGGCCACGGGTGGGTCGGGTACTGCCGGCCCACCCCCGGCGGGGTCAGCAACGGCCCCAGCTCGGCGGCCTGGTCGCCGGTCAACGGCACGGTGCGGCCCACGACCCGTAACCTGCCCGCCGGATCACGGCGGCCCAGTAAGAGCGTCTCGGGCCGTCGGCGTGTCCCGGTCACCCCACCGACGATCGCCTCGCTGCTCTGCCGGGCACGCCACTTCAGCCAGCCGCTGCCGCCGCGGTGCCGGCCCGCCCGGTACCGGCCGGCCGCCGGCTTGGCCACCAGGCCCTCGATGCCGAGCGGTTCCATGGTGGTCATCCAGGCCCGCGCCTCATCCAGATCGGCGGTCTGCGGGCACAGCACGATCCGGTCGGACGCGGCCTCCTGCAGGAGCTGTTCGAGCCGGGCCCGTCGCTCGGCCAGTGGCCTCGACCGCAGATCCATGCCGTCGACCGCGAGCAGGTCGAACGCCACGAAGTACGCCGGCGAACGGATGGCGAGGGCGGGCAGCCCGCGCCCGGCGGTGATGCGCCGGCTGAGTCCCAGGAAGTCGGTCCGCTCGCGCGACGGTGACCACGAGACCAGCTCCCCGTCGAGTACGACCTCGGGCCGCAGCTGCTCACGCGCGGCCCGGCGCATGTCCGGGAACCACGAGTCCAGCCGGCGGCCGTGCCTCGACTGCAGCAGCGGCCGGCCCGCTCGGGTGAACAGCGCAGCCCGCCAGCCGTCCCATTTCACCTCGAACCTGAACGGCCTGGCACCCGCCGGCGGCAGCGCGTCGACCGACGCGGCCAGCATCAGCTCGATCGGCGGCCGTAAAGGCACCACCTGTCCACCCCCCGTACCACCGAGTGAACCACGGCGACCTGAGGGCGTTTTCGCACGTCACAGGGGTCGAAAACTGGCGATCACGACTGTACCCGTGTTCGAATTGAGGTATGAGGACCCCGGTCGACGTCGTCGCGCTGCGCCAACTGGTGCAGCCGGCCAGCGCGCACAGATCGGCCGGCACCGTCGACACGGCGCTGCCCGTCGACGAGCTGCTGGCCCCGCTGCTGCCCTGGCCCGGTCTGCGTCCCGGCGCTGTCCTGAGCGTCGAGCGCAGCATCGGCGCCACCTCACTGCTCCTGGCCCTCATCGCTCGGGCATCGGCCGCCGGGAGCTGGACAGGGGTGATCGGCCGACCTGACCTCGGCATCGTCGCGGCCCACGAACTCGGCGTCGAGGTCGCCCGGCTCGTCCTGGTCCCCGACCCCGGGCAGGAGCCGCTGACCGTCGTCGACGCGCTCGCCTCCGGCATGGACATCGTCATCGCCGCAGGCCTCGATCGGGCGCCGGCGG
>JBAUUM010000594.1:0-17607 GCA_049582705.1 Actinocatenispora sp. | reverse complement strand
CCAGCGCCTCGTCCTCGGGCAGCGGCGACACCTCCGGCGAACGGTGCTCCCGCAGCGCGGCGGCCAGGCCGCGCACGTCGGCGACGAGCAGGTCGACCGCCACGGCGGCGGGCACCCGGCCACCGCTCCGGGCCTGGACGGCGGCGGCGGTGATGGCGTCCACAGCCCGTTCCAGCTGCACGATCATCGGCCACCAGGCGGCCGCGTTGGTACTCATCGGTGGTGGCTCGGCCAGCTGCCGCTGGAAGGCGGTACGCATGTCCGACAGCGTGCGGTAGGCGCGGCGGCGCTGGGCACGGGCAGCACTCTCGGCGCCGAAGGCCTCCCGGAGGTAGTCGCCGATCCCGTCCACCGCGTCGGCCACCTGCGCGCCGAGCCGGACCCGCCAGGTCTCCGGCCACAGCAGGTACCCGAAGACGAGGGTCAGCGCGCAGCCGGCCAGCGTGTCCAGCAGTCGGGTGACGACGATCTGCGGCCCCTCGTGCGTACTGAAGTCGACCAGCATGGTCGCCAGCGGAGTCAGGAAGATCGCGAACATCCCGTAGTTGCGGGCCCGTCCCAGCGGCAGCAGCGCCGCGGCGGCCGCCATGGGCGGCAGCAGCCACGCTCCGCCCGGTACCACGACGAGCACCCCGGCGCCGATCAGTACGCCGATCAGGGTGCCTAGGCCACGCTGCACACCGCGGGCGAACACCGAGCCGAAGTCGGGCTTCAGGACGATCGCGACGGTCAGCAGTACCCAGTACGACCGTTGCAGCGGCAGGACGCCGCGCAGCACCTCGGCCAGCGACATGCACAGCACCAGCCGCGCCACCGACAGCCAGGTGTTCGGGCCGGTCAGTACCCGGTCGGCGAGCCGGGTCAGCCGCTCCCGCATCGTCGACGGCAGCAGCGGCCCGATGCTGGCCTCGTGCGCACCCAGCTGCTCGCGCACCTCGGTGATCCCGGTCCGCAGCGCCCGCAGCCGGTACGAGTCGGTCTCGCGCAGTACCGTCGGCAGCTCCGGTGCCGGCTCTCCGGTGCGGATGGACCGGGCCAGGTCCCGGACGGTCGCGGCCACCTCCGCGGGTGGGCGCCGGCCGTGGTGCGCGACCGCCACGCTCGCCTCGACGACCTGGGTCGCCGCGTTCAGCAACGCGGCCAGCTGGCGGAACACCGGATTGCGTCCGGCCGAGCGGGACCGTACCGACAGCAGCGCGTCGTAGGCGGAGTTCATGGTGTCGGTCAGCCGCTGCCGCACGTCCACCATCCGGTCGGTACCGGCGGCCCCCAGCAGCTCGGCCACACCCTGGTACACGTCGGCGACCGCGTCCCGTTCCGGGGTCCGGGTCCCGACGACGAGCGCCGCGAGCGTGGACAGCAGCATCGCCCACAGGGCGCCGAACACGTACAGCACGGGCAGCTCGTACGGCGCGACCGGCACGGTCAGCCCGGACGCGATGGACATGTACACCAGCAGCTGCAGGCCGGCCTGCGAGGCCGCCGCGCTGACCACGCTGAGCAGCCCGGACACCAGGGCCGTCGCGGCGACGAACAGCACCGACGGCCACCCGGTGCCGGCCGCCAGGTGGCCGACGGAGAGGCCGACCGCGCCGGCTGCGCCGGTGCCGAGCTGGGAGAGCAGCCGGAGCCGTAGCGGACCGCCCCGGTCGGCGATCGAGGTGGCCAGCGCCCCCATCGCGGCCAGTACGCCGAGCGGTGCGACGCCGAGCAGGATGCCGACGCCGACCGGGGTGGGTATCGCGACCGCCATCCTGGCCATGTCCAGCCACGGGACCGCCGTCGGCTTCAACCGCACCAACTGGACGATCCAGTCCGGCGCGGTCACCTCCGAGCGCTGCCCGACCTCCCGACCCCGACCGGCCATGCACCCATGCTCACAGACCGGCCCCCGGCCCGCTCAGCTTCGACCGCCTGCTGTACGACGGGCGCCGCCTCGCCGGCACCGACGCGGCGGGTCGACCCGCTGCTACCGCGAACGTCCCCCGTCGCCGGACCGGCGGGCGAGTGCGTGGGTGATGGCCGTGCCGACGGCGTCGACGTACCGGGCGAGGTGGTTCCCCGCCGGATCGTAGCTGGGGTTGATCTCGGTGAGCGTGATCGCGGCCGTGGTCGGCATGGTGAGCAGCGTTTCGAGTACCTGGGCGGCCGTCCCGAGCGGCACGCCGCTGCCGTAGTGCGGAAAGTTGCCCAACGGCAGGTCGCGGGAGTCGACCGCGTCGACATCGAAGTGGACCACGACGGCGTCCGCGTCGCTCAGGGCGACGACGGCGCCCTCGGCCCTGCCCACCGGATCGGTGCGCAACTGGGCGTCGGTGACGTGCCGGAGCGTGGGTCGGGCGGCCAGGATCGCGGGGTCGATGCTGTCGGGTTCGTCGGTGGGGTCGTACCCGAGCAGGACCAGTTGGTGATCGGCGAGCATCGGCACGCCGCGGCCGATCCGGGCCAGCGGGGTGTCGGCGATGCCCAGCAGGTGCGCGGCGCCGGTGGCGTCGAGGATTCCGCTCCTGGTGCGGGCGGGGTGGTCCAGGTCGGCGTCGCCGTCGAAGTACGCCACCCGGACGTCGTCGTGGACGCGTTGCAGCCCGGCCACCACGCCGAGGGTGAGCGTGCAGTCGCCGCCCAACAGGATCGGTGTCCGCCCGGCCCGCGCCTGCTGCTCGACGGCGTCGGCGACGCCGCGCGCGACCCGGACGACCGCGTCGATGTTGCGGGCGGTGGAGTCGAGGGTGTCGCTGGTGAACACCTCGCCGGCGACGTCCCCCAGGTCCGTGACGGCCAGTCCGGCCGCGCGCAACCGGTCGACGAATCCCTGCGCGCGCAGTGCCGCGGGCGCCAGTTCCTGCCCGGCGTGGTGCGCTCCCGCACTCGACGGCACGCCGAGAACGACCAGCTCGACGGCCGCGCCGTCGGCGCCCCGGCCGTACCTGCCGGCTGATCCCGTCTCCGCCACCAGCTCACGGTAACGAGGGCCTGGTTTCCGGGTGCGTGTTTACCGAAGTCGG
Source organism: Actinocatenispora sp. (assembly GCA_049582705.1). Classification (GTDB taxonomy): domain Bacteria; phylum Actinomycetota; class Actinomycetes; order Mycobacteriales; family Micromonosporaceae; genus Actinocatenispora. Next base: position 14,602 of record JBAUUM010000594.1, on the reverse strand, counting down.
CGCGGTCCCCCCGTACCGCCGTAACCGGTCACCGGGGACTGTCCCACCGTCGGCACTCCCGCCCCACGCGCGTGTGCGTGCCGGCGGATCCTAGTCGGTCGGTACGGGGACCGGTCCCGTCGAACGGCCCGCTGCGCGATCTCGCCGACGCGAACTGCGCACGGGTGAGCCGACCGACGGGCGCCGCGTGGTCCTGCCGGAGTGTCGCAACCAGCGGAGCGGCGCTGGTGGGGACGTGCACGGGGGAGTTGATGCCGGGTCCTTCCCCGTACGGCGCACTGATAGGTTTCCGGCATGGCGGTCTGGGATGGTGCACGCTGGCAGGATTTGCTCGATCTGTTGTGCCGCAAGTATTCGGTGCCCGGCGCGTCGCTGGCGGTGCTCGTCGACGGTGATGTGCACGCAGTGGCTTCCGGTGTCGTCAATGTGGACACGGGCGTGGGGACCACGACCGATTCGGTGTTCCAGCTCGGTTCGATCAGCAAGCCGTACACGGCGACGGTCCTGGCGCGGTTGGTCCAGGACGGACGGCTGTCCATGGAGACCCGGGTCCGCGAGGTGCTGCCGGAGTTCCGGCTGGCCACGCCGGGCGCCGCAGACCCGATCACGATCGGGCACCTGCTCTCGCACACCAGCGGGATGGACGGCGACTTCTACCGCGACACCGGCCGCGGCGACGACTGCCTGGCCCGGTACGTGACGGAATGCGCCGAGCTGGACCTCGTGCACCCGGTCGGCGCGTCGATGTCGTACAGCAACGCCGGCTACGTCGTCGCCGGCCGGGTCATCGAACGGATCACCGGCACCACCTGGGATGCCGCGCTGAGGACGTGGGTCCTTGATCCGATCGGGGCCACCCGGACCGGTTCGCTGCCTGAGGGCATGCTGAGGTTCCGGTCCGCCGTGGGGCACAACGGTGACCCGATGGCACCGGCCGAGCAGCTGGTCCTGCCGAGATCGGTCGGCCCGGCCGGCGGTGTGTGGGCGAGCGCCGGCGATGTCCTGGAGTTCGTGCGGATGCACCTGACCGACCCGACACTTGCCGGCCTGCGCGAACCTCGGGCCGCGGTGCCCGACGAGGCCCGGCCGATCCACCGCACGACCGGGTGGATCCAGTACGGGTGGGACGGCCGGGAGGTGTTCGGTCATGACGGCGAGACGATCGGCCAGTACGCGTTCCTGCGCGTGGTGCCGGACCGACAGGTCGCGGTCGCGCTGCTGACCAATGCGTACTCCGAGCCGCTGTCCCTGGAGCTGTTCACCGCGCTGCTCGCCGAACTCGCGGACCTCGCCGTGCCCCGGTTCACGGTGCCCGCACGGCCGCCGGTTGTGGACATCACGCCGTGGCTCGGCACGTACCGGAACAAGACCCGTCAGGCCACCGTCGAGTCCCGCGACGGGGAGCCGTGGGTGAGCATGCGGTTCGCCAACGAACTCATCGACACCATCCTGCGCCAGCAGATCCGGCTCACCCCGGTCAGCGACACCCTGTTCGTCGACCGGACAGACTGGTACCCGCGCTCGTGGACGTTCGGCCGGCTGCCGAACGGCGCCCCGTACCTGCACCTCGGCGGTCGCCTGCTGAAGCACTGCGGGGACACGGATTCCACGGCGGTGTAGAGGTCGAGGTCCAACGGTCGCAGTTGCCGACCGGATCACCGCGTCACGGGCAGGCACTCGGCGAGCAGGTCGACGACGTCGCGCCAGGCCCGCTGTGCGTGCAGTGGGTGGTGGCCGACGCCGGGAACCACGGGCTGGTCGACCGGCGGGTGGTGGAAGGCGTGCAGGGCGCCGCCGTAGACGACGAGGCGCCAGTCGACGCCCGCCGCCTGCATCTCGGCGGTGAACGCGTCGCGTTGCGTGGGCGGCATGATCGGGTCCTCCGACCCGACCCCGGCCCACACCGGGCAGCGGATGCGCGCCGCCTCGCCCGGTCGACCCGTGGTCAACGCGTTGACTGTTCCGATCGCGTGCAGGTCGACGCCGTCGCGCCCGAGTTCCAGCACGATGGCGCCACCGGTGCCGTAGCCGATGGCGGCGATCCGGTCGGGGTCGGTCCGCGGTTCGGCGCGCAGCACTCCCAACGCCGCGTGGCCGATGCCCCGCATCCGGTCGGGGTCGGCGAGCAATGGCATGCACCGGGCCAGCATCTGTTCGGGGTCGTCCAGGTAGCGCCCGCCGTGGATGTCGAAGGCCAGCGCCACGTATCCCAGCTCGGCCAGGGCGTCGGCCCTGCGGCGTTCGACGTCGCTGAGCCCCGGACCCTCGGGCCCGACCAGGACGGCGGGCCGACGGTCGGCACCGGCGGGCAGGGCGAGGTGCCCGATCATCGTCAGGCCGTCGGCCGGGTACTCGACCGTGCGTGTCGTCACCCTTGTCATGGTAGTGACCGTCGAGCCCGGTCGGTCCGATGTTCGCAGCTGGCAGAACAACGCGAGAGAGGGCTGCCGGATCGCGGTTTCCAGCAACGGATCCGGTGCCGGCGGTGCCCCCGTGGCCGGACAGCCCCAGCACCCGGTACCCGTCCTGTGCGGCCGGCTGAGGCTGCCGGCTCAGGCCGGCTGTGCGCCGGTCCCCGTCCGCCGCAGTGACCGGAGCGCCACCGCGACCATGGCCGTGAACCCGGCCAGCCACACACCGAAGGCGACCCAGCCCTCACCGGCGCCGAGGGTGACCAGCCAGTCGACGCGCAGCGCGGTCCCCAGTTCCCGGCTCGCCACGCCGTACATGCCGATCGGGAACACGATGCTCCACACCCCGGGGTCGTAGCGGAGCGGGACCCGCCGGACGACGTGCCGCCACACGCCGACGGCGATCAGCGCCGGGATGAGCCAGGTGCCGAACGCCCAGAGCGCGACGCACACGCCCGCCAGGGCCGGCCGTACCGCGGCTAGCAGCGGGTCGGGGCGCAGACCGAGCAGCCGCGCCCCGGCCAGCACGCTGATCGCAGTGGACCCCATGAACACCCAGTACGCGGGGGTGATCTCGGCCGGCCGGGCCCGGAACAGCAGCAGCGAGGACAGCACCAGCGCCGCCACCACCAGGTAGAGCACCACGCCGATCGACCAGCAGGTCACCGCGACCGCGGACAGTACCGGCGAGGGCGGCAGACCGGCCGCGGTCACCGCGACGGACTGGGTGGCCACCACGACCATGAACCAGGTCCCGTTGGCGCCGGCCAGGGTGGCCCGGGCGCCGCGGTGCGCCATCACCGCCCCGGGCACGCCGTAGCTCAGGACGACCCAGGCAAGGCCGGCGACCGCGAGCAGTACCGCCCCGACGGCAGGGTACCCGCTGGCGGACAGTTCGGCGCCGAGCACGTTCGTACCGGCCACGAAGGTGAGGTAGGCGAAGCCCTTGGCCGGGTCCATGGCGTCGGCGAGGAACTCCCGGCGGTACCGGGTGGCACGCCCGGCGTACGCCGCGACCAGCAGCAGGTACGCGAGCACCGCCACGGCCAGCAGCGCGCCGGACAGCCGGGCCTCGGCGTCCAGGTGCACGGCCTGCGCGACGATCCCCGTCGCCATCACGAACGCGAAGTACCCGGGGTCGAGCCTGCGGAGCCAGGGCGACAACCGGTGCCGTACCCGAACGGCCGGTGGACCGCCGCCGCCGGTGCGGTCGTCGAGATCCGCGCCGGGGTGGTCGGGGCCGGGAGCGCCCGCGTGGTGCGCCGTCATGCCGGGAGTGCTGCCGCGTCGGCGACGAGCCGTGTCACCGGCCCTCCCTCCTGCCGGGCGGTTGCCGCTCCCATCATAGGGAGGCCCCAGGGCGGTCCCCGGGTTCGGCCGAGGCGGAGGCGGAGGCCGAGGCACGGTGCCGGTGGCGGAGGGGCTTACTCGACGCGGGCCCGATGGTCCTGGGCGAGCCCGTGGCGGGGGCACGCCTGCCCAGGTTCGCGTGGGCACAGGACCCACACCTCGGTCGCCGTCGCACGGTACAGCCGGTACGGCGACGACCCCGTGACATCCTCGCGCGTGATGGCGCTGCCGCCTCGACCAGCCGGCCCCGGGTAGACCTCCAGTCCGCGGTCGAGGTCCTCGCCGGACAGATCGCGTGCCTCGGCGACGGCGTACACGGCGCGGCCGTGGTACGGCGCGACGGTGGAGTCGAAGACGGCGATGCTCACCCGCGGGTGGACGGTGAGGTGGTGCGAGTGGCGGGCGTCGGTCGCGGACACCCAGTAGTAGTCGCGCTCGCCGTCGGCGGCGAAGTAGACCGGTGAGGTCCACGGGTGGCCGTCGGGGTCGACCGTGCCCAGCGTCAGGTACCGGTTCTCGGTGAGGAGGGTCCGCGCGTGGGCGGCAAGTTCGTCGTCCTTCATGGTTCGGGCTCCTCGGTCGGGGGGTCGTGGGCGACGGGTGCGGCCGGGTGGGTGCGGCTGTGTCGGTGTGGGGGGCGGGCGGGGCTCGCCGGGGCACGGACGGTCACCTGTCCGGTCGGCGGGCCCGGTCGAGCCAGTCGCCGAGCAACGCGCCGAGCAGTTCGGGCCGCTCGTGCGGGAGCGCGTGGCCGGCGTCCTCGATCACGGCGAGGGTGGCGTGCGGATAGCGTTCGAGCAGTTCGGCGGCGTCCGTGTGACCGACGACGGAGTCGCGTCGTCCCGCCACGATCAGGGTCGGTGACGTGCAGACGCGCGACCCGACGTCGACCGTCCACCGGGCGAAGATGCGCCCCAGCGCGGCCTCGTCGACCAGGGTCGTGCCCGGCACCACGTGGTCGCGGTAGCGGCGCGCGGTCTCCGGGGTACGAACGACGAAGTACTCGTCGAAGCCCGCCCGCTGCGCGGGTTCGAGTTCGTCGTACGCGCCGGTGTCCTCGCGTACCACGTCGTGGTCGGGGACGTTTCGGGACCGTTCGGCGACGGGGCACACCAACGCGAGGCCGAGCAGCAGCTCCGGTCGCCGCGCGGCCACACCACGGGCCAGGTAGCCGCCGTACGAGTGCCCGAGCAGCAGGACCGGCCCCGCGGCGAGGTGGTCGATGAACTCGCAGAGCAGGGCCACCACGTCGTCGTTGCCGGTCAGGTCGTCGGCTGTGGACCGGCCCATCCCCGGCAGATCCGGGTAGATCCGCCGGAGTCCCGCGCCGGGAACGACGGCCTCGACCGTCGCCTCGATCTCGCGGTGGTCGACACCGGCTCCGTGCAGAGCGACCAGCGGCACCCCGGTGCCGTGCTCGACACGGTGGACCGTGACTCCGTGGACCCGGCATTCCATACCGACACCGTATTCGAGTGTCCGGCGCGTGCGTACGAATCGGCCGGCGGGCGCAGGCCGGCCGCGAGCCCGGCCGCGCTGGTGGAGGTCAGCCTGCTCCGGGGGAGGTCAGCCCGAGTAGTCGGCGGGGTGGCAGCCGGCGAGGGTCAGTGCCTTGTCGGGCCGGCCGCGGGACCAGCCGGGTCGGCCGCCGTCCGCCTCGGGCGTGCAGAGGTCGGAGCCCGCCACGACGTCGGTCCAGGTGTTGTCCGTCCACTGCATGAGCGCGCCGCCGCTCTGCGCGACCTCGCCCGTGGACCGGGAGGTCGCGGTGAAGGGGACGTACGCGTACCCCTGGCCGCATTTCGGGTCGTCGTGCACCGACAGGTCGAGGTCCTGGGACACGCCCGGGTCGTGTTCGAGCGCGTCCTTGGCCTCACTCACCGACGGGCACGGGTCCGCCACCGCCTCCGGGCTCGGCGAGGACGGGCTCGGCGGGTCGCTGGTCGCCGCCGAGAGGTGCCCGTCGGCCGCCTCGGTGGGATGGGCGGCGGTCGCGGAGGGTGTGTCGGCGGCGGTGTGGGAGTGCTGGCCGGCGTTCGCGCCACGGTGCCCGCCGCCGTCGCCCTCCCAGGGACGCAGCAGCCCCAGTACGAGACCGACGGCGGCCAGGAACGAGACCGCGGCGATCAGTGGACGCAGCCCGCGGCGTCGCGGGCCCGGCTTCAGCCGGTCCAGGTCGGGTGACACCTCGACCGCTGGACCCATCCGGGCGAGTGCCGAGGCGAGCCCGGGCGAGATACGCGGGGCCGCCGGGGAGTACAGGGCGCCCTCGGCCACCGCCGTTTCGGGCTGCTCCAGCACAGTGGGGCTGATCCCCAGCTCGCGGTGGATCGCCTGGGCCACCAGGGGAATCCGGCTCGACCCGCCGACCAGGAACACGCCCGCCAGGTCGGCGGGATGGATACCGGCGCGGCGGAGCGTCGCCACCGTCTCGGCGACGGCCCGTGCCACGAGCGGCGCCGCCAGCGTCTCGAACTCCTGCCGGGTCACGTGCGTACCGGACGGCAGGCCCGGCACGTGCACGGTGGCCGTGCTGGACCTCGACAGCATCTCCTTGGCGTGCCGCGCGTCCTGCCAGACCAGGCCGCGGTCCCGCAGGTCGGTCGGGCCGGTCGGCGTGCTCAGCCGCGCCCACACCTGCGGCGCCGCCGCCTGTACCGGGCCGGCGAGGTGGTTGATGATGGCGGCGTCGACGTCGACGCCACCGACCGAGTCCAGGCCGCCGGTGGCCACCACCTCCGTGCCGGTGGCGGTGTCGCGGACCACGGCGACGTCCAGGGTGCCGCCGCCGAAGTCGAACACCGCGAGTGGCTGCCCCGACCGCAGCCGGCCGCCGAGTACGGCGGTGAAGTACGAGGCGGCGGCGATCGGCTCGGCGACGAGCCCGGTCACGGTCATGCCGGCCCGGGCCGCGGCGTCGGACAGCACGCCCCGGCGGGCGGCGCCCCACGCCACGGGGTGCGACAGCACGACGGGTGGTAGCTCGCCGGCGACCCGGCGGGCTTCGTCGGCGACGCGCCGCAGTACCGCGGCGACGAGGTCGACGACCGGTACCGCCCGGTCGCCGAGCAGTACCGCGCCGTCGTCGATCCGGCGCTTCGGGTGCGGCTCGAACCGGGTCGGCTCGTCGCGCGCCATGTGCGCGGCGTCGCGGCCGACCAGCAGGTTTCCGTCTGCGGACGCGAACACCGCGGACGACAGCAGCGGGGAGGAGTCGAACAGCAGGACCCGGGACCGGCCGTCCGCGGTGCGCAGCACGGCGACGGTGTTCGAGCTGCCGAAGTCGACGGCGAGGACCAGGCTGTCGGGCACTGTCACCTCCGCGGGCGTGCCCGTTCCGTACCGGGCAAGCGGTGGCCAGCGTACCGACCCGGGCGTCCGGTTCGGGACGGCGGCCACCTCGAAGGCCCGCCCGCGGCCCGGGTCAGACGCGGAGCCGGCGGCGTGCCGGTACGTCGACCACGGCGTCCGGGGGGAGCACCCACACCGGGTTGCTGAAGCCCAGCAGCAGCCCGGTCGCGTCGTACACCTCGGTGCGCAGGTAGTGCCCGGTGCCGCGGGGCACGGCGAACCGGATGGCGCCGCTGGTGAAGGCGGTCGCCGGGTAGGAGTGTTTCGTGATCGACGGGGTGAGGGCACCGCGTCGGTCGCAGAGCCCGACGACGACCTGCACCGTCGCGTCGGCGGGCAGGTTCTCGGCGATGACGTCGATGGTGACCGCGTTCCGGCTGGTCAGAATGGCGCGTCCCATGGCGCGTCGGGTGCCGAACCCGAGGTCCAGCTGCCCGGTCCGCCACAGCCGCTGGTGGTACCACCACGCCTGGCCGGCGCCGAGCGCGGCGATCAGATCGTTCAGCCGCCGGGTCTGCGACCAGACCGAGGTCAGGTACAGGTGCGGCTGGCCGAGCCAGTTCCGGCCGTTGTGGTCGTCGATCTGACTGGTCGCGGTCAGGAAGATCGCGTTGCGGGCGGCGACGTCGTACAGGGCGATCCGGTTGCGGATCACCGTGAAGCCGCCGCTGGGGTTGCCGATCTCGATGAGGTCGGTGCCCAGCGCGCGGGTGGCGACGAGTTCGCTGACCGAGGGCGGCGGGTGGTTGTACTGGACCAGCGCGCCCCGGTCCTGGTACCAGCGCACGACCCGCTCGGTGCCGGCCACCGAGCGGTCCAGGCTCGGTGCCTGACCGCGCGGCGGGTACGGGTACAGCTCGAAGTTCGCCATGAAGATGTTGAGGTGTCGCACCATCGACACCTCGGTGGCCTGGTACTGCGTGACGGTGGGGTACCGCGCGCGGAGCTGGTGCCGGAGGCCCTGCTGCAGGGCGACCGGCCACCTCAGGGGGTCCCGGGTGCGGAAGAACCGCAGGTGGTCGAAGACCGCGCGGGCGGTGGCGTGGTTGCGGGCGCGGACGCCGAAGCGGAGCCGCGCCAGCCCGGAGTCCTCGGCGATCAGGTCCGGCCAGAACGCGCGTACGTCGGCCAGCAGGGGCATGGTCAGGGTCTGCCAGCCGCCGGTGGCGATCGTGCTGACGACACCGGTGAGAGGCGAGGCGAACATCCGGCCGCGGCCGGTGCCGAGGCGGTACTCGAGCACGTAGACGCCGGCGGGTCGGCCCGCGGTGGCCGGCCGGTACGAGGTCTCGACCTGGATGACGGCCTCGGCGTCGGGGCCGAGCTGTTCCGCGAGCACGTCGACGGTCAGCGAGGTGTCGGTGATGTTGGTGGAGTAGAAGCTGTTTCCCGCCTTGGCCCACAGGTAGGACGTGCCCCACGCCGGGCGTGGTCCGGTGGCGCGTACCCGCATCGCCCGGCCGGGCTCGCGGGGGCTGTGCGGGGTGGCGACGAACGCGTGTGCCGCGCCGGTGACGGTGCCCTCGTTCTGGACGTGCCAGCTGAGGTCGACGTCCTCGTCGGTGCCGTCGAAGGCGATGCCGTCGAGGTAGCCGTACGCCTCCATCCGCCAGTCGTGGTCGGTCCACCAGACCACGTCGATGTCGTTCTTCGCCGCCTGGTCCAGTTGCGCCATCATGCTGGCGCCGCCGCCACCCCCGGCGTAGCTGCCGCCCTCGCTGAAGCAGGAGTGGACGTGCATGGCCATGCTGACCGGCCGGCCGCCGAGCGCGGCCCGGACGGCGGGTTCCGCCGCCACCGTCGGCTGACCGCCGACGAGGCCGGCGGCGGCGAGCCCGATGCCGGATCCGGTGACCAGCAGCCGACGACGCGAGATCCGGTGATCTGCCACGGCCTCGCGCCCTTCGGTCACGTTGAGTGATGACCTGAGGGTTCAAGGTAGCGCATATCGCCCGGACAAGCCGAGGATTCCGGTCCCGGCCTGACTCACGGTGGCCGGGGCCGGCATCGGGTCGTTGCTCGTCTCTCCCGCGGCGCGCGCCGGGTGTCTCCCGGCGGTACTACTTGTCGGCGTCCTGCATCTCGCCCCAGCCGTGCCAGCGGTCGATCTCGATCCACGCGTTGACCCGCGCGCGGTCCCGGACCGGGTACGGGTTGCCGCCGTAGTGCCGGGACAGCCGGTCGATGCCGGACAGGTCCCCGTCGTCGGCCATCCGTACCACCCGGCCCTGCATGCTGACGTGCGTGTACCAGTTGCCGTCGTCCAGCACGGTCAGCGAGACCCGCGGGTCCCGGCGCAGGTGCTGCAGGCGCTTGCGGCTCTCGTCCATGTTGACCAGGATCTTGCCGTCGTCCCACAGGTACCAGGTGGCGACCGAGACCGGCCGGCCATCGGAACCGAGCGTGCTGATCACGCACGGGTTGGGCTTGGTCAGCAGGTCGACGACCTGCTCCGGCAGTGGTGTGCTCGGCATGGTTCTCCCTCTTTCGTCACGATCGGTTCGAGTACACCACCGGGTGCGGCGGGCCGCACGTGGAACGGGTCACCGTCGGTCGGCGGGACGCCCTCGGCGGGTGCCGGGTCGGCCACTGCCGGCCGGTGCCCCTGCCCGAAGGCCGTGGGCCGGTGCGCGGGCCGAATAGGGTGGGTGGATGAACGGTCTGAAGTGCACCCACTGCGGTCTGGTCGGCCTGGAGCCGGGATTCCTGGAGGACTCCGGCGAGAGTGCCAAGGGTTTCGTGCGGTGGATCGAGGGCGCCCTGGAGCGCGGCCTGTTGGGCAACGCGAAGCGGATGGGGCGCCCGCGTCGGCAGGTCGACGCGTGGCGCTGCCCGAGCTGCGCGCACGTCGAACTGTTCGCCGGCGACTACCTCTAGTGCCGGGAACTTCGACACACGCCCTGGGCCTCACGGCCCGCGGCCCGCGGCCCGCTCCGCCGTACCTAGTCCTGCCGGAGCGGGATCTCGACGACGGTGTAGGAGCATGCGGGCACGGTCAGCACCGGATCACCGGCCAGCTCGACGGTGGTCCAGGACGGCGTGATCACCTCGGGTTCGGCGACCGTGTTCATGCTCAGCGGGCTCGGCGCGCGCAGCTCGCAACGCCGCGCCTCTCCCGCGACGTGGGCACCGGGCAGCCGGATCTCGACGTCGTGGGCGTTGTCCTTGTCGCGGTTCACGATCGACAGCCAGAGCGTCGTGCCCGCGTCGTCCCGCGTCGCGCTGACGTCCAGCGCCGACACCTGGTCCGGCCGGCCGGACCACGACTCGCAGGAGATGTCCGGCGCGGTCACCTGTGCTTCGACCGCGAGCGGGCCGCTGTGGTGTCGCTGCATCCACAGCGGCCAGTAGACCGACTCGCGGACCACGTCGTCCTGGGTGACGACGAGTGCGCCGACCACGTTGATGGTCTGGGCGAAGTTCGCCAGGCCGACGATGTCCGACTGGCGCTGCAACACGTTGAGGAAGGCGGCGCACACCACGGCGTCGAGCATGCGGTACTGGGACTGGCTCGGACGCCACTCGGGTGACATCTCCTTGTGGGTCAGGTTGGCCGCGTTCCACTCGGTGAACGCCAGTTTCGGTGTACGGGTGGCGTTCTTCTCGCGCGCGACGAGGTCTATCAGCCCGCGCAGCGCGCGGATGGCGTCCTCCTCGCGGGGGGCCGCCCCGATCAGCCGGTCGTAGTCACCGTCCGGTCGTGTCGGGTCGAACCGCCAGTACGTGTGCAGGCAGAGGTAGTCCAGGTCGTCCCACGCCTCGCGGAGCAACGGGAGGTTCCAGTCCACCGCGAGGTCGGGGCGCCACGCGCCGGCGGCGAGTACGGTCACCCGCGGGTCGAGCTTGTGCAGTGCCCGCGCCCACTCGCGGCACCGGCGCGCGTGCTCGTCGGCGGGCAGGCGGCCGATCTCCCACTCGCCCCAGTCCTCGTTGCCGATCTGCCAGTACCGGACGTCGAAGGGTTCGGCGAAACCGTGGTCACGGCGCAGGTTCGCGTAGTGCGAGTCGTGCCGGGAGTTGCAGTACTCCAACCAGTTGAGCGCCTCACGCAGGGTGCCGGTGCCGGTGGTGAGGTTGATCTGCGGCTCGGCCCCGACCGTACGGCAGTAGCGGACGAACTCCGCGGTACCGAAGTCGTTGCTCACGTCGTAGCCGAAGTGCCAGTCGATGGTGCGGCTGCGCTGCTCGACCGGGCCGATGCCGCGCTCCCACTCGTAGCTGGTGCCGGTGCAGCCGCCGGGCCAGCGGATGACCGGCGGTGCGAGTTCGCGGACCGCCTCGACGACGGTGCCGCGGGTGCCGTGCTCGTCGGCGTCCGGGTGGCCGGGCTGGTGCAGGGCGTCCTCGACGACCCAGCGCCGCCGGGACATGAACTGGCCGTAGATCTCGGGCTGTACCCGGCCCAGGACGCGTGCGAGGTCGACGGTCACGCCGGCGTCGGGGGCGCTCACTTGAGGATCCGCTTCGCGTCGGCGAAGAACTGCGTCGTCGCCTGCCGTACGCCGGCCTTGCCGAACCCGACGCTCTGGTTGGCGTTGGACAGGGAGGTGGTCAGCAGTTCTCCGGAGCCGGGCGGATAGACCTGCAGGGGTGCGAGGTCCTGGCCGGCGATCTGAGTGTAGTTGTCGAAGACCAGCTTCTCCTGCGAGTTGAGGTTGCCCTTGATCGCGTCCTGTTGGCTGGTGGACAGGGGCACCCCGCGCGCCAGCCCCATGAGCCTGGCGGCGTGCGGGTCGCTGGACAGGTACTTGAGCAGTGCCACCGCCTTGCCCGCGTTCTTGCTCTTCTTCGCGATCGCGAACCAGCCGGCCGGGATGATGTTGGTGCCGGGCCTGCTGTCGGCGGTCGCGCGCGGGAACTGCAGCAGCCCCAGGCGGTCCTTGGTCAGGGACTGGATGGACGGGAAGCCTCGGGACGTGGCGGTCAGCGTGTACGCGGCCTTGCCGGTGACGATCGGGTCGGTCTCGAAGCCGGTGGCCGCGGCGGTCACGGTCATCGGTGGGCAGGAACCGTTGCGGCGCAGGGTGTCCCACAGGTGCAGCCACTGCTCGAACTGGTCGCGGCTGAAGGCCAGCGCGCCGGATCCGTCGAACAGCGGGGTGTCGAAGGCCCGCATGTACGACTCGAGCTGTACCGCGCCGCCGCCCAGGTCGGAGATGCCGTGCAGGGCACCCTTGCTCGTGGTGTGGACCTGCTTCATGACGTCCTGGAAGTCCGCGAGGGTCCAGTCGTTGCTCGCCGGCCGCAGCGAGTACTTCGTCAGCCGGTTCGAGTCGTACTCGATGGCCGGCTGGGTCGCGGCGCCGACGATCGCGAAGTAGTAGTGCCCGGCCATCTTGCTGGTCGGCATGATCGAGGCCGGCAGGTTCTCCAGGCCCAGCTGGTCGGCGTAGTCGTCGAGCGGCATGATCACGTCGCGGCTGACGTAGTCGGCCAGGTAGGGCAGGTAGATCTGGAAGAGGTCGGGCGGGTTCCCGCCGGCGAGCCGGGTGGCGAGCTTGTCGAAGTACCCGGCGAGTCCCATGTACTGGGTGTCGACGTGGGTCTTGCCGTCCTTCTTCTGCCACGCGGAGATGGCGCTCATCAGTTTGGTGTTCTGGTCGCCTTCGCCCCAGAACATCATCTGCAGGTTCGCGGAGTCGGAGGACGACCCGCCACCGAGCCCTCGACCGCACCCGGCCAGGGTGGCGGCCACGCCCGCCGTTCCGGCGAGCCTGAGCACGGAGCGGCGGGACAGCTCGTGCGGGTGTCCGTTCCCAGCTGCGGTCATGTCGTGACCCTTCGGACTCGGTGGCGCGGGACGATGTCGCGGTGTTAACTTCTGCACGAAGTTAAGGGGGTACATCATGGCTGTCAAGGGCTCCGGTCCCGGACCCGCCCGTACGACGTGGTGTTTCGGCGATGCCGGGTGCTAGGAAGTCGTTTGTGCTGAATTCGCGTGCTGACCAGAACTCCGACCAGCCGGACCGTCTCCCGCGCGGGTTGGTGATCGCGCAACCCGTCGACATCCGTCGGCAGAACTTCTCGTCGATCCTGCGGGCGGTGATGACGCACGGCCCGGTGGCGCGCGCGGATCTTGCCACGATGACGGGGCTGACGACCGGTACCGTCACCAAGCTGACCGCGATCCTCGGCGAGGCCGGGCTGCTGCGGGAACTGGCCGCCATGCCGCGTGAGGCGACACCCGGCCGTCCCCGGGTGCCGGTGGTCATCGACAGCGACCGGTTCCGCGTCGTCGGCCTGCACATCGGCCTGCTGCACACCAGCCTCTGCCTGCTGAACCTGCGCGGTGAACTGGTCAGCGAGCTGAAGCTGACGCACCGCAGGCGCGGGTCCGCGGCGGTACTGGACGAGGCGATCGGCGGCGTGCGGCAGTTGCTGGCCGGCGACGACGGCGTGGCGCTCGCGGTGGGCGCGAGTACCGGGGGCTGGGTCGACGCCGACAGCGGCGTGGTGGTCGAGCAGGTGGTGCTCGGGTGGCAGGACGTACCGGTGCGCGACGTGTTGGAGAGCGCCCTGGGGCTCCCGGTACGGGTGGACTCGAACTTCCGGGCACTCGCCCTGGCCGAACACTGGTTCGGTGCGAATGCCGGGATGGCGAACCTCGTCCAGTTGTTCGTCGGCAACGTGGTCGGTGCCGGCTTCCTGCTCAACGGCCGGCTCTACCACGGCAGTACCTCGGCCGCCGGAGCGCTCGACCATCTCCCCGTACACGGTCGCGCGGACCAGCCGTGCCGCTGTGGTCGGCGGGACTGTCTGCACGTCGTGGCGAGCGACATCGCCCTGGTGCGTCGGGCTCGCGAGGAGGGCGTACTGACCAGGGCCGAGGGGACCGAGGCGTTGATCGCGCATGCCCGGTCCGGTGACGAGCGGGCCGCGCGGATGCTGGCGCGGCGGGCCCGGCAGGTCGGTACCGCGGCCGGCATCCTGGTCGAGCTGCTGGATCCGCAGGTCGTGGTGATCGGCGGGGGTGTGGTCGATGCGCCCGAGTACCTGGAGCACGTGCAGGAGGGTGCGGCACGCTACCTGGCCGACAAGCGGGAGGTGGACGTCACCTCACTCGTACGGGCGACATCCTTTGGTACGCATGCGATCTCGGTGTCCTCGGCGGCCGTCGCCCTTGATGCGTTCTACCAGGATCCGGGTCAGTTCGTCCCGGTTCTCCGGGAACTTCGCTACGGGTAGACCGTTGACCCGGTCTGGCTTGTGGAGTTAGTTTCTCACGGCAGGAAATATCCGCGACGAGCGTGTGACGAGCGAAGGGTGCGGCGGATGAGGGCTGGCCCGGCGATCATCAGGCGGATCGACCTGCGCGTGCACCGTGCCTCCGCGCGCAGCACGTGGACGGTGGTCCTGGTGGAGTCCAGCGCCGGAGTCGTCGGGATCGGCGAGTGTTCCGACGGCGGCGACGTCGCGGTACTCGGCAGCGCCGTGGCCGCGGCCCGTGCCGCGCTGGTCGGCCAGCCGGTCGACGGCGGGAAGGCCCTCGA
>JBAUUM010000593.1:0-6330 GCA_049582705.1 Actinocatenispora sp. | reverse complement strand
GTGCCGCTGTCGCTGCTGTCCGGCCCGGTCGTGGGCGGCACGCACCTCGTCGCGGTGGCGGCGGGCTGGCTGTACAACCGGCCGCTGAAGGCCACCCCGTTCTCGGTGCTGCCGTACCTGGTCGCGTTCGGGCTGCTGCCGGCGTTCGTGGTGCTGGGGCTGCCCGGGCAGCCCGCCCCGCCGTGGTGGCTGTGCACGGCCGGCGCCCTGCTCGGCGCGGGCGCGCACTTCTTCAACGCGCTCCCCGATCTGGCGGACGACCGGGCCGCCGGGATCCGCGGACTGCCGCACCGGCTCGGCGCCCGGGCCAGCCTGGCGTCCGGTGGGCTGCTGCTGTTCGCCGCCTCGCTGGTACTCGCGTTCGGTCCGGCGGGGGGACCGACCCGGTCCGGCCTGGCCGGCGTGGCCGTCGCGGCCCTGGCGTTGCTCGGCGGGACGATCACCGCCCGACGTGCGGGTTCCCGGGCCGCGTTCCGTACCGTCCTGCTCGTCGCGGTCGTGGACGTGGCCCTGCTGATGCTGGCCGGCACGGCCCTGCGGGGCCGGTGACCGACCTCGGCGCAGGCGGCCCGGAGCGTCGCACTAGTCTGTCGGATGGTCTGCCTGTGGGCTCGGCGAGGAGGATCCGCACCGTGAGCAGCTTCGATGCTCCGCCATCATCATCCGCTTCCACCCGGCTGGGGCGAGTCGCCCGGCGCGGCTCGCTGGCGCTGATCGCCGGCGCCGGCGCCGCCGCCCTGCTCACGGGCTGCAGCTCCGGTCAGATCGCGGCCACGGCCAAGACGCGGCCCGCGGTCCAGGGTGCCGACGCACGGTCCGGCGCGATCGCGCTGCAGAACCTGACCGTCGTCTACCGGGGCCAGGCCAACCGGGTGTACGACTCCGGTGAGGACGCCCGGCTGGTGGTGCGCATCATCAACTCGGGTCACAGCGCCGACACCCTCACCTCGGTGAGCACGACCGCCGCGCACGGTGTCGTCTACATCAACCGGAACGCGCCGGCCTCGCCGAGCACGTCGGCCAGTTCCTCGGCCTCGCCGTCCACCTCGTCGTCCGCCTCCGGTTCGCCGAGCCCGGACGCGAGCGCCAAGGCGCCGTCGGACGGCCAGACCCGCTTCCGGCTGACGGTCCGCCCCGGGCAGTTCGCCGCCCTCGTGCCGGACCAGGGCCAGTACCTGCAGATCGACGAGCTGAAGCACAAGCTGGTGCCGGGTCAGTCGGTGCACCTGGTGTTCCACTTCGAGCACGCCGGTGCGATCGCCGTCGACGTACCGATGGCCCCGCCGAGCGAGGTCAACGCGCGCACCACGGCGCCCGGGTCGGAGTCGTCCTCCTCCGA
This sequence comes from Actinocatenispora sp., assembly GCA_049582705.1. Classification (GTDB taxonomy): domain Bacteria; phylum Actinomycetota; class Actinomycetes; order Mycobacteriales; family Micromonosporaceae; genus Actinocatenispora. The sequence continues at coordinate 4,991 of JBAUUM010000593.1, read as the reverse complement.
AGAGAACGACTGATCACCGGCGGGTCCCGACGGACTGTCGGACCCGCCGCGTAGCGTGCCGACGTGACCTCCCGCAGCTCCGCCGGCAAGCAGTCGGTGCGCACCGTCCGGCCCGCCTACCACTGCGAGTCGTGCGGCTACGCCGCGCCCAAGTGGGTGGGCCGGTGTCCCGACTGCGGCAGCTGGGGCACGGTCGTCGAGACCTCCCCCTCCGCCGCGGCGGCCGGCGCACCCGCGGCCGGCCCGTCGCTTGCGGTGCGGACCCCGACCGAACCGGCCAGCCCCATCGCCAAGGTCGACCTGGAGCAGGCCGTACGCCGCTCCAGCGGCGTCGAGGAACTCGACCGGGTGCTCGGTGGCGGCCTGGTGCCCGGTGCCGTGGTCCTGCTGGCCGGTGAGCCCGGGGTGGGCAAGTCGACGCTGCTGCTGGAGGTGGCGCACCGGTGGTGCGCGACCGGCGCGGAACGCCCGTCCCTAGTGGTCAGCGGTGAGGAGTCGGCGGCGCAGGTGCGACTGCGTGCCGAACGGACCGGCACCCTGCACGACCGGCTCATGCTCGCGACCGAGACCGACCTCGCGACGGTGCTCGGGCACATCGACGCCGTACAGCCCGGGCTGCTGATCCTCGACTCGGTGCAGACGATCGCCTCGCCGCTGGTCGACGGGGCGCCGGGCGGGGTGACCCAGGTCCGGGCGGTGACCGCGGCCATCGTCGCGGTGGCAAAGGAGCGCGGCATCGCCACCGTGCTCGTCGGCCACGTGACCAAGGACGGCGCGATCGCCGGCCCCCGCGTGATGGAGCACCTGGTCGACGTGGTGCTGCACTTCGAGGGCGACCGGCATTCCACGCTGCGGCTCGTGCGAGCGGTGAAGAACCGGTTCGGCCCGGCCGACGAGGTCGGCTGCTTCGAGATGCACGACGGCGGCATCCGCGGCCTCGCCGATCCGTCGGGGCTGTTCCTGTCCCGGCACGCCGACCCGGTGCCCGGCACGTGTGTGACGGTCACGGTCGAGGGTCGGCGGCCGCTGCTGGCCGAGATCCAGGCGCTGGTGGCGCCGTCCACCATCCCGTCGCCCCGACGGGCCGTGTCCGGCCTCGACTCCGCCCGGCTGGCCATGGCGCTCGCCGTACTGGAGCGGCGCTGCCGGGTCCGGCTGCACGACCGGGAGGTCTTCGCCGCCACGGTCGGGGGCATGAAGGTGGCCGAGCCGGCCGCCGACCTGGCGGTGTCGCTGGCGATCGCGTCGGCGGCGCGCGACTTCTGCCTGCCCACCGACCTTGTCGCGATCGGCGAGGTTGGTCTCGCCGGTGAGGTCCGTCCGGTTTCCGCGGTCCCCCGCCGGTTGTCCGAGGCTGCTCGGCTGGGGTTCACCCGGGCCCTCGTCCCGGCAGGCTGCGGGCCGGCCGCGACGGGGTCGACGCCGCCCGCTGGCCTGACCGTCACGGAGGTCTCCGACCTGGGCGCCGCGCTGCGGGCGGCGAACAGCTCCTCGGACGGTTGACGGCACCGGGCGGCGCGACGGCCGTTGTCGGGAATGCGACCGCGCCGTAGACAGCGGTGCGGTCCACGTGCCGACAATCTGGTGGTTTGTCAACGCCCGAAAGGGCGGGGTGGTCGGGGGCGGAAACAGTTCCCCACCGTGCCGACTACCCTTCGTACACGGGCCGTGATCGGCTTCACCACCGGGAGGCTGACCGGCGTCCCGACAGTCCATAGACTGTGGCCGGCGGCGACAGGGGGCTGGCCGCGAAGTGGACGGCCACGCCGCGCGGCGAGATCAAAGGAGCTGCGAGGTGCCAATCGACCGGGATGACCCGTTGCGTGCGACGCTCGCGCTGATGGCACCGGGCACCGCGCTACGGGAGGGCCTGGAGCGCATCCTGCGCGGAAACACCGGCGCACTGATCGTGCTCGGCTTCGACAGCGCCGTCGACACCCTGTGCACCGGTGGGTTCCCGCTCGACGTGGAGTTCTCGGCGACCAGGCTGCGCGAGCTGTGCAAGATGGACGGCGCGGTCATCCTCACCAACGACTGCTCCCGGATCGTCCAGGCGGCGGTGCATCTGATGCCCGACCCGTCCATCCCGACCGAGGAGTCCGGCACCCGGCACCGCACCGCCGAACGGGTCGCCCGGCAGACCCGGTACCCGGTCATCTCGGTCAGCCAGTCGATGCACATCATCAGCCTGTACGTGTCCGGTCAGCGGCACGTGCTGGACGATTCGGCGGCCATCCTGTCCCGCGCCAACCAGGCGCTCGCCACCCTGGAGCGGTACAAGGCCCGGCTGGACGAGGTGTCCGGCACACTGTCCGCGCTGGAGATCGAGGACCTGGTCACGGTCCGGGACGCGATGGCGGTCGTACAGCGGCTGGAGATGGTGCGCCGCATCGCCGACGAGATCGAGGGCTACGTCATCGAGCTCGGCACCGACGGTCGGCTGCTCGCGTTGCAGCTCGACGAGCTGATGGCCGGTGTGGACGAGGACCGGACCCTGGTGATCCGCGACTACTTCCCGCCCGGGCGCCCGCCGCAGGTGCACGAGGTGCTGTCGCTGCTCGACGAGCTGTCCGCCACCGAACTCCTGGACCTCACCGCGGTCGCGAAGGCGTTGAGCTACCCGCCCAGCAGCGACGCGCTCGACGCCGCGATCAGCCCGCTCGGGTTCCGACTGCTGGCCAAGGTGCCGCGGCTGCCGAACGGCGTGGTCGACAGCCTGGTCGACCACTTCGGTGGGCTGCAGCGGCTGCTCAGCGCCACCGTGGAGGACCTGCAGGCCGTGGACGGCGTCGGCGACACCCGGGCCCGTGGGGTACGGGAGGGCCTGTCCCGACTCGCCGAGGCGTCCATCCTGGAGCGCTACGTCTGACCCACGTCGCAACGCGGGTGGGCGTGCCGTGCCGCCGCGGGTGCCGGACCCGCGGTCGGCTCAGGTGACGGTGAAGTCGACCGGTTTGCCCTTCCGCTCCCCCAGCCGCCCGTGCAGCTGGTAGTCGCCGCGCCCGACCACCGTGCGGGCCTCCCGGCAGCCGTCGCTGGAGGTCCGGGAGTCCCAGGCGCGACGGAAGGTGACGCCGGCGCCCGGCCCGAACCGCCGGACATCGGTGCCGTGGTTGGCATCGCAGTCGTTCGACGACCACATCCGCCGACCGTCGTGGGTGATCCACAGTTCCTGCTGGTCCGCGCCGATGTCGACGGTGCAGGCCGACGACGACGTGTTGCGGATCGTCAGGTACAGGGTCGGGTACGACCCGAGCGGGACCTTCTCGGGATGCGTCCTGGTCGTGACGGCCAGGTCGCCGTCCGAGCACTGCGGCGCCGGGCCGGTGTCCGTGGAGCCGTGCGTGCGCCCCGCCGGATCGGCAGCGGAGTCGTCGTCGCCGGACGTGCCGTCCGGGCTGCCGTCCGGGCTGCCGTCCGACGCCGACGGCGTGGCGCCGGGTGCGGAGCTGCCGCCCGATCCGTGCGGGGCGGCGCCGAAGCGGCCGCTGCCCGACGGTCCGTGGTGATCGCCGCCGGTGCCGTCATCGGACTCGTCGCAGGCCCAGGTGGTCAGGATGACCAGCAACAACACCGCGCCGAGCACGATCGCCCGCCGCCGCCAGTAGACGGTGGCGGGAAGCGGGCCGACCGTCATCCGCATAGTGGCCCACCGTAGACCGCGCATCGACGGCGATCGAGGCGACGCGCCGCCGTACTCACCGCAGGTAGGTCCGACGGGTGAAGACCGCGTGCGCCCCCGCCACCCGGTCCAGGAAGAGCAGACCGGCGCAGTGGTCGATCTCGTGCTGCAGGGCACGCGCCTCGAACGCGTCCGTACACACGCTCACCTCGTCGCCCGTGCCGGGCAGGCGGCCCGTGACGGTCAGGGTTCCGGCACGCTTCACGTCGCCGGTCAGGTCGGGTACGGACAGGCAACCCTCGCGTCCTTTCTGCCAGCGCGACGCCGCCGCGACACGGGCATTGCACAGCACGAACGGCCCGTGCGTGGTCCGGGCCTTCGGGTGACCGGTGACGTCGACGCAGAACACGTCGGCGGCGACACCGACCTGCGGCGCGGCCAGGCCGACACAGCCCGGCGACACCCGCATGGTGGCGACGAGATCGGCGGCGAGCCGGACCACGTCCGGGTCGGCCGGATCGACCGGACCGGTCACAGTGGACAGTCCGGCGGCGGGGGCACGTACCACCGGCAGCACCCGACCACCGCAGCCGAGCGACTCCACCGACCAGTCACGCGGCAGGGTCATCACAGGACGTCCGGGTCGGCCGGTCGCAGCGTCACGTCCACGTCCAGCCGGGCGCCGACGCCGGCGAGCTGGGCGGTCAACGACGAGGTGTCCGCGTCGTCCGGCAGGTCCACCTCGACGATCAGCAGGTACAGGTCGCCGGCCAGCCGGGACGTCGCGTCGGTGATGTTCCCGCCGGCCAGGGTCAGCGTCCGGGTCACCGCGGCCACCAGGCCGAGCCGGTCCGCGCCGTGCACGGTCACCACGTGCGGCCGGCCCGCGGTCGCCGGACCGGTCAGGTCGGTCACCTCACCCACCGAAACCAGCAACGAGCCGTCGGCGGTCAGCGTGTTGAGCGCCTCGCGTACCTCGGCCGGTGCCGGCGGACCGGTGCAGACCAGCGTCATCGCGAAATGCCCGCGCAGCAACGTCATCGAGGAGTCGGTGAGGTTGACGCCGAGTTCGGCGAGTGCGGCGGTGACCTCGGCGATGATCCCCGGGCGGTCCCGCCCGACGACGCTCACCGCGAACTCAGTCATCTGTCTCCTCAGCCGCACCGCGAGCCCGACCGCGCCCGTTGCCGGACCTTACCCGGCGGGCGTCGGGCGTCCCCTGCCGGCCGGCGGCTCAGCGCCGACGGGTCAGCTCGTACGGCAGCGTGACGGACCCGTCGGCGTGCACGGTGTCCAGGAGGAACTCGCCGAAGGTACGCCGACCGTCCCGGTGCTGCGGGGCGAGGTGGTGGCCGGCGCGGAACGCGGC
>JBAUUM010000592.1:0-4533 GCA_049582705.1 Actinocatenispora sp. | reverse complement strand
GTGTGGGAGTGTCCTTCGGCTGCTCGGCCCGGCGGCGTTTCGGCTCGTCACCGATCCGTGTCGGACCGACGAGTGGGACCGACCGAATGGCCGACGATTTTGCTATGACTCCGAGGCTGCCGGACGGGTCCGGATACGACGAGAGCCCGTCGTGAGACGGACTCTGACCTGCGGTGATGCTGGTGGGCGATACTGGGATCGAACCAGTGACCTCTTCGGTGTGAACGAAGCGCTCTCCCGCTGAGCTAATCGCCCGGGAACGTGAGAACTGTACCTGACGGTGCCGGCGCGGCCGGCACCGAGGGGTGGTGTTGCCGGCACCGACGGGTGGACCGGTCAGGTGGTGAGGAACCGCCAGACGACCGACACCAGGTCCACGCCGAAGCTGAGCCGGACCGAGGCCCAGACCAGGGTGGCGAGCAGGACGAGGCCGACGGCGCCGATGCCGAGTCGTACCGGCCAGGACTGGCGCAGCATCCACTGGGTCCAGCGGTGCAGCTGGCGGCGGGTGAAACGGAGCAGGTGCCGGGCCCAGGCGAACTCGATGGCGAGTACGGCCAGGCCGGCGATGACGACCAGCCAGCCCGGTCCGGGCAGCGGTACCAGCAGCAGGCCGGCGACGATCAGTACCGCGCCGAGCAGGCCGACGCCCGTCTTGAGCGCCACGCGTCCGGTGCGGTTGGCCCGGATGCGCTCCAGCGCGGAGGGTGGTCGGCGCGTCGCCTCTTCGACGTTGTGCTGGTTCACGCTCGGCTGCCCCCTGTGCCGTGACGGGGTGCCCCGTCGGGCACTGAGGTGACGGTACCCATTCCGAACCGTTCCCATATCGCGAGACGCGATGTCCAGACTGGCGTCGAATCCTGAGGTGTTTTGTCCCTCCTGTGGTGAAGCGTCCGCCAACCTTGACGAGGTCTGGGGCAACTGACGTATGCGCCGTCGCCGGGCGGGGTATTACCTGGACAGAACGATGACCGGGCCGGCCGGGGCAAGTACAGCCTCGGGCGGCCCAGTTGGACACACGACCGTCTGTGCGGGAGGGCCGCTCCCGCTGAGCAGCCAGGAGACGCTGATGGAGCCGACGACCGTCGAAGTTGAAGCGTCGCTACAGCTTGTCGCCCCTGACTCCGTGACCCTCCCGGTCCGCTCCAGTCTTCGGTACGACCCGGCTGACCCGTACGCGGTGCACGTCCTGTTCCACCCGGACGCCGGGGACGGCGACCCGGTGGGCTGGTCGTTCGCCCGTGACCTGCTCGTGTCGGGCCTCAGCGAGGCCACCGGCATCGGGGACGTCCGGGTCTGGCCGTGGTCCACGCCGCGCGGTGCCGTCGTGGCGCTCGCGCTGTCCTCGCCCGACGGCAACGCCCTGTTCGAGGTGCCGCGGACCATCCTGGCCCGCTTCCTGCGTCGGACGTTCGTGGTCGTACCGCGGGGCGAGGAGAGCCGGTACCTGGACATCGACGGGGCCATCGTCCGGCTCCTCGGCCAGGTGCCGCGGACCGACCACCAGGAGCCCCGGCAGGACCGGCAGGAGTAGCCGCCACACCCCGTTCGGCGCGGCGGGCGCGGTTCACCGCGTCGCGTCCGCGTCGTCCCATTCGATGCCGAGCGCGTCCGTGAGGCCGCGCCGGCCGCCGTCGGTGATGCGCAGGCCGCGTTCGCCGGTGGCCCGCCGTACCAGCCAGCGCTGGGCGATGAGCCGATCGCAGATCGCCGCGCCCAACGCGCCGGCCAGGTGCGAGCGCCGTTCGGTGAAGTCCAGGCAGGGCCGGGCGAACGAACGCCGGGCCGCCCGGGCCGCCGCCACGTCCACGCCCAGCGGCAGCAGCAGCCGTTCGCCGGCGGAGGTCAGCTCGTACCCGTCGCCGCCGGCCCGCAGCGCCTCACCGCGCATCAGCGCGTCGTGGATCGACACCCCGACCCGGCCCGCCAGGTGGTCGTAGCAGGTACGGGCGCCGGCCAGCGCACGGTGCGCCCGGGACTGGCGCAGCGACCGTACCGGCCTGGCCGGGCTGATCATCGCCAATGCCTCCAGCGCGTGCGCGACGTCCTCCGACGCCAGCCGGTAGTACCGGTGCCGTCCGGCGGCCACGGCCGTGACCAGGCCGCCGTCGCGCAGCCGGGCCAGGTGCTCGCTGGCGGTGGCGGGGGAGACCCCGGCCAGCCTCGCCAGCTCGCCCGCGGCCAGCGCCCGCCCCGCGACCAGCGCGTCGAGCATGATCGCGCGGGCCGGCTCGCCGATCAGCCGGGCCGCCACCGAGAGATCCACCTCGCCCGCCGCCGCGGCGTTCGGTCGGTCGGGTGTTCCTCCCACCAGCTCGGTACTCATGCCGGCCACGCTAGCCCGGGCACGTTTCGGCCGGCACCGAAGCACCCCGGCCGTAGCGTCCGGCTCATGGTTCGATACCTGAGCTCAACCGACACCGACGACGATCCGGACACCGGCACCCAGCCAGGCGCGGACGACCAGCCGGGCACCGACGACCGGGACGTGACCGCGCTGATCCCCACCGCCGTCGCGCACGTGCTGGCCACCGCCGAGACCTGGCTCGCCTGGGACGGCCGACCCACTCTGGTCGACGGCAACGCGTGGACGCCGCACAAGGCCCTGCGGCGGGTCACCGACCACCTCGTCGACCACCTCGCCGAGATCGAGTGCCGGCTGGCCGGTCAGCCGACATTGCCGGACCGGTGGCACGGCCGCCGGCTCACGCTCGACACCGACTTCGCCCGGTTCACGGAGGCCGACCTGGACGAGGCGACCAGCCGGCTCGGCCGCATCGCGGCCTGCTACCGCGCCCGGCTCAGCGGCCTGGACGAGGTCACGCTGGACCGGGAGTCGGCCGCCTGGACGGTCCGGCAGGTGGTCCACCACGTCGCGAACGTGACCTGGTACGCCGACTGTGTGGGGCGCCTGGCCTGACCCGGGTTGGCCTGACCCGGGTTGGCCCGATCAGGTCGGCCGGCCGTCCCGGAGCCCGTAGCCTGACCAGGTGATGCGTACCGTGCGCGGTCTCGCCCTGGTCTGTCTCGTACCGGCGCTGCTCGCCTCCGGGTGCATGACCGGCCAACGCTCGACCGGATCCGGGCCGACACCGGGCGCCTCGACCCGCCCGGCCTCCGCGACGCCGACCGGCCCACCCACCATCACCGTCGACTTCGCGGGCGACGTGCACTTCACCGGGCGTACCGGACCGCTGTTGCGCCACCCCGGGACCGCGTTCGGGCCCATCGCCACGGAGCTGGCCAGCGCCGACGTGAGCATCGTGAACCTGGAGACGGCCGTGACCACGGGCGGCAGCCCGCAGCCGAAGACGTTCCACTTCCGGGCACCGGCCAGCGCGTACGAGGCGGTACGCGCGGCCGGTGTCGACGTGGTGACGCTGGCCAACAACCACGCGATGGACTACGGGCGGGTCGGCCTCACCGACACCCTGCGTTCGGCCCGCGCGGCCAGGTTCCCGGTCATCGGCGCGGGCCGTGACGCCGACGAGGCGTACCAGCCCCGGTACGTCACGGTGCGCGGGGTGCGGATCGCATTCCTGGGGTTCAGTCAGATCGCCGAACTGGCGCCGGAGTGGCTGGCCGGTGGCAGGACGCCCGGCATCGCGGAAACCTTCGACACGCGGCGTGCGGTCGCTGCGGTGCGGGCCGCGGACCAGAAGGCCGACATCGTCCTCGTCTACCCGCACTGGGGGGAGGAGGGCAACGAGTGCCCCATCGCCGACCAGCGGAACTTCGCCCGCGCGATGGCCCGGGCCGGTGCCGACGCCGTCATCGGTACGCACGCGCACCTGCTGCTCGGCTCCGGATACCTGGGCCGCACCTTCGTCGGGTACGGCCTCGGCAACTTCCTGTGGTGGCGCGACGACGCGTACAGCAACGACACCGGGGTCCTGCGGCTCACGTTCACCCGCGACCGGCTGACCGGGACGAGGTTCGTGCCCGCCGAGATCTCCCGCCGGACCGGCCAGCCACTGCCCGCGACCGGGGCGGCGGCGCGTCGCATCACGCACAAAATGGGCCATTTGCGTCGGTGTACCGGCTTGTCCGCAAAACCTACCGGGTCCGCACCGTGAGGTTCCGCACCGGGCGACTCGCCCCGACCACCCCGCGTTTGGCCGTACGGGAGCGATCAGCTACAGTTTCACTCGCCGCCGGAGCTACTTGACCGGCGCGAATGCGGACGTAGCGCAGCTGGTAGCGCATCACCTTGCCAAGGTGAGGGTCGCGGGTTCGAATCCCGTCGTCCGCTCGGATGCGACGCTCGCGTAGCGTTACGTCTCCGGTCCCCGATGGGGAACACCCGGTGGGGTGGCCGAGTGGCTTAGGCAAGGGCCTGCAAAGCCCTGTACGCGGGTTCGATTCCCGCTCCGGCCTCGCATGATCAAAGCACCACCATCCCGGGCGTTTAGCTCAGCGGGAGAGCGCTTCCCTGACACGGAAGAGGTCACTGGTTCAATCCCAGTATCGCGCACCACGGAAAACCCCGGTCGTCTCCACGACCGGGGTTTTCGCTGTGCTCACGCCGCCCGG
>JBAUUM010000591.1:0-3069 GCA_049582705.1 Actinocatenispora sp. | reverse complement strand
CTGCCCGCCAGCCCGTCCTGGGAGTGCTGGCGGGCCGGCCGCACCGAAGGCCGACTGATCGGCGGGGTGATCAACCGCATCGTGCTGGCGCAGGCGACGCGGTACGCGCTGCCGCTCGAATACTTCGACGGTGCGGTGCTGTTCTGGGAGGAGATGGGCGGCCAGGCCTCGTACGTGTGGAGCTATCTGCAGGTGCTGCGGCACGCCGGCATCCTGGATCGGATATCCGGCATGGTCGTGGGCGTCCCACACGCCATCGACGGGCTCGGCGGGCCTGACTCTTCGCCGACCCTCCCCGAGGTGGTCCTCGACGTCCTCGGCGACCGCGACATCCCGCTCCTCGGCAATGTCGAGTTCGGACATGCCGGCCCGAATCTGCCGATGCCGATCGGCATCCGTGTCGGCCTGGACGCAGAGCAGCGGAGACTGTCGCTGCTCGAACCGGCAGTACGGCCGCGATGACACGACTCCCGCGTCGGCTGGCTCAGGTTGGGCGACTGTCGCAGGTTTCCGAGTACCCAGTCACTCGCACGCATGAAGGGGCGTCGTATGCCCGTCCGCACCCAGCCCTTCGCGTCGATCGGCGGCGGTCGACCCGAAGGCGAGGACAACGCGCGCGCCGAGATCCTGGACCATGTCAACCGCGTCCACGGCACGAACTATGCGCTGGTCGCTCAGCTTTCCGGCGGATACCGGTCGGGCGCACACCTGGTGCGCGACCGGATCGGAAGAGAGGCGGTGCTCAAGCACAGCCCCGATCCGATCTGGGCTCACCACGTGCAGCGCACCGGACCGGTCATCGCCACGGCGCGCGACGCGGGCTGGCCGACCCCGGCGTGGCTCACCGTCGGCACCACCGACACCGGCCATCTTTATCATCTACAGGAACGCGTTGCCGGAGCCTCACCGGAACGACTGACCACACCCATGGCGCGCCAGGCACTTCCGATCATCGACTGGCAGCGCGGACGCGCGCCCGACACCGACCAGAACTGGTCGGCACACGATCATGCCGTCGTGTTCGCCGGTGAGGCGGGGCTGCTCGCGGCCATCAGACGGCACTCCCCGGCAGGCAGCGCGTTCACCCAGGCGGTGCGCTCGTCGCTGCAGCCGTACCGGGGCTGCATGCTGCCCGTATCCGACCTGGTACACGGCGACTTCAGCCCCGACAACGTCCTGCTCGACAATGAACAGCTGACCGCGATCATCGATGCCGAAGCAGCCGGACGCGGCAGCCGTTTTCACGACCTCGCCTCACTGTCCGCCCACGGCACACTGTGGGACGCCGACCCCGAAGCCGAGGTTCTACTGCGCGGCTACGCCCGCCGGCACGCCCGGCCCGGCGAGTTCGAGATCAGCCTCGCCGCCGCCTTCATCACGATCCTGGCCAGCCACATCACCATCCACGGCGACCCCGACGACGCAGACGAACTGTTCATCGCGGCCACCAGGCGCTGTGCGAACCTTGGGAGATGAACCTGCGCGTTCCCGATGCGGTGGCCAACGCTGCGGCGGCCTGCGGAGCCGGCGAGTGGCTGCGGGACCTTCCGGGCGTGATCGCCGGGATCGAGGCCGAGTGGTCGGTCTCGGTGGGGCGCCCCTTCCCACACTCCAGCGAGGCGTTCGTGGCCGAGGCCATCCGCGCCGACGGCACACCAGCAGTGCTGAAACTTCTGATTCCGCAGGACAGCGCCGCTGGTCGTCACGAGATCACCATGCTGGAGCTGGCTGGGGGCCGGGGCTGCGTCGACCTGTTGCGTCACGACGCCGCTCGGGGTGCGCTGCTCGTCGAGCGGCTCGGGCCCTCCCTCTACGAGCTGGGCTACCCACTCGCCGAACGGCTGGAGATACTGGTGACGGCAGCGACCACGGTGTGGCGGCCGGCGGCGGGTTCCGGCCTGCCTACTGGAGCGGACAGAGCGCGCCAGCTCGCCGATTTCGTCACCACTCAGTGGGAGGAGCTTGGCCACCCGTGCACCGAGGCGGCCGTCGAGCACGCCCTGGTCTGCGCGGCACGGCGCATCGCTGCACACGACGACGAGCGCGCCGTGCTGGTGCATGGGGACATTCACCAACTGAACGCCCTTCAGGTCCCTGGCCGCGCCATGTTCAAGCTCATCGACCCCGACGGGCTGCTCGCCGAGGCCGAGTGTGACCTTGGGGTGATGATGCGGAACGACCCCACGGAGCTGCTCGACGGCGATCCCTGGGGCAGAGCGCACTGGCTGGCGGAGCGCTGCGGGCTGGACGCCACGGCGATCTGGGAGTGGGGCGTCGTGGAGCGGGTGACGAGCGGGCTGCGGTGCACCCGAATCAACCTGCAGCCGCTGGGTCGGCACATGCTTGAGGTCGCCGACCGCCTCGCCACCCTGTGAGCAGTCGTACGCGCCCACATCCAGTCGGCCCCACGTGAGCAGTTCTTGCTCCAGCGCGCGCTTCTCGCGCCGCGCTGGAATCAGTACAGTCGGCACCGTGCCCCAACAGAAGACTGCTTCACACGACGATCACTGCCGTGGCCGTTCCCCTGGGCAACTCGACCTCATCCAGCGCGCATTGCCAAGGAAATGTGGGTATCCGGCTCCCTCCCTCGCCAGGTGGGTGGGGCTCCGACTGACCCCGGCCGTCCAGGATGAGAGCCCCTTCGAGAGGCCGCTTTGGTCGACGGAAGCCCACTCCCGCCTCGCCGACCCCACAGGTTCGCCGGGTCGCGGGGTGAGCCGCCCAACGCCTCAACCGAGAAGTGCACACGGAGGCCCTACCCAGCTTGCCCAATACCTTCCGAGAGTGTCATTCTAATCGCTTAGTGTGGATCGTCCGGTTCCAGGATGGTCCATTGTCCGGGGGCTGCGGAAGTTGGGCACATGGATGCGATGCGGCATCACCATCAACCGAATATGTTGTTGCGGCAGGCCCGCCTTAGCCATCGCTCACCGTCTGGTTCCGGCCGGCCGTTGTCTCGTCAGGAGCTTGCCGATGCCGTGAACGCCGCCGTGCACGCGGCTCGTGGCGGACGCACCGCATCCGCCATCGATGCGAATTACATCGGCAAGTTGGAGCGTGGCGAGCACC
>JBAUUM010000590.1:0-5324 GCA_049582705.1 Actinocatenispora sp. | reverse complement strand
GCGCGGGCCGGCCGTGGGAGTTCGGCGACACCGAGCCCTGGGACGTGCCGCGCACCCTGACCAACGCGACGCTGCGCCGCGCCACCGGGCGGGGCGCCCACGAGGACGACGCGGTGGGTTTCGACGTCGGCGACGTGACCGTGGTGGAGACCGAGCAGCGGTCCCGGGCCGCGGTGGCGCTGTGCGTGGACACGTCCTGGTCGATGATCCAGGACGGTCGCTGGGTGCCGATGAAGCGCACCGCGCTGGCGCTGCACCAGCTGGTCCGTACCCGGTTCCGCACCGACGCGCTGGAGCTGATCACGTTCGGCCGGCACGCCCAGTCGGTGTCGGCGGAGGAACTGGTCGGGCTGGAGGGCGTGTACGCGCAGGGCACGAACCTGCACCACGCGCTCCTGCTGGCCGGCCGGCACCTGCGCCGCAACCCGGACGCGCAGCCGGTACTGCTGGTGGTGACCGACGGCGAGCCGACGGCACGGCTGGAACCGGACGGCACGGCCGCGTTCCGGTACCCGCCGGAGCCCGAAACGCTGCGGGTGACGCTCGCCGAACTCGACCACCTGGCGCGCCTCGGCGCGGCGGTCACCGTGTTCATGCTGGGTGAGGACCCGCAGCTGCGTGCCTTCGTGGACCTGGTGGCGAGGCGTACCGGCGGCCGGGTCGTCACGCCGGACGTGGACGGTCTGGGCGCGGCGGTGGTCAGCGACTACCTGCGGGCGCGGCGCCGGCCACGCTGATCACCCACCGTCCCGGCCCGGTGCGGTGCCCGCGGGCTCGACCGGCGCGCCGCCGCACGGCCGAGGCGGTGACGACGCGCGTGCAGCGGCACGCCGCATGGTTCGGCGTGCCGCTGCACACGGCCTCCCCGGTCCGTGGTCGATGGGTCGGGAACCGGCTCCGGGCCGGTCCCGGTTTTCAGGGAACTCGGCCGGGGCCGGTCCCGTTTCAGAACCCGGCCCCGGTCGGTCCCGTGCCGGCCAGGGCCGGCACCGTGATTCAGGTACCGGCCCTGGCCGCCCCGTGGGTCAGGAGCCGGCCTTGGCGGGTCGGTGCGCCGGGAACTGCACGACCTGCTGGTAGGTGGGCCGGTTCTGCCAGGCGATGCCCGGGTCGGTGATGCCACCGAGCGGACGTTGGACGATGGAATCGGCGCACCACTGGTCGCCGGCGTCGCAGTTGTCGTCGCCCGGGTAGACCTGGTCGGCGGGCTGCGCCGCGGCCTGCTTCAGGCTGTCCAACAGGACCGTACGGCAGGCCGCCACGTCACCACCCCCGCAGTACTTCTCGCCCAGCGGCCCCGACACCGGCTCGCCGAGCACGGTACGCAGGTCCTTGGACTCGTAGCTCCACCAACCCATCTGGAACGACGAGCCCTTGTGCGGCTGCGACTCGCTGACGTCCCCGGCGCCGCTGACGTCACCGTTCTGGCCGCCGGACGGGGACTCGTTGATCTGCAGCGTGTGCACCACGGCCTTGTAGAGGTCGTCGCCCATGCCCGGCGCGAACTCCCCCTTGACCAGCAGCGGCCACCAGGCGTCCATGGTCCGGATGGTGTCCTCGTCGACGTAGTGCTCGTCGCCGGCCTTCGCCTCCCGCCGGTGCGACCCGTCCTGCTGCCAGGACCTGAGGTCCGCCACGACGGCGGCGAGGTCGGGGTCGGTGACCGGCGCGGTGTCGATGACCTTCAGCAGCAGCGGCAGCACGTCCTCACCGCGCAGGTCGACGTTGGCCGCGTCGGCCATCGCCCTGGTGAGTTCGGCGCGGGTCACCTTGTGGCCGCCGGCGATCAGGGCACGGACCCGGTCGTCGAGCAGGTTGGCCCGGTGGACGGGACCGTCACCGGGACCGGCGAACCCGTAGTCGAGTGCCTGCTTGTTGTTCCAGCTCACGTAGTAGTCCTGGTCCCGGGACTGCGGGTGCGCGGAGTACGGCACCTGCGCTGAGGTGTTGGTGTCCGGTTGCCAGTCCTGCCACTCGTACGCCGCCTCCGCCTTCGTCGGCAGGTCGAAGTCCACGGTGGAGGGACGGACCGGGTTGCCGCCGGAGTTGAAGTACGCGGTGTGCTCCGAGTCGACGTAGAACCAGTTGAACGTGTAGTTCACATCGTTCGCGGCCTGCTGGAAGTCGGCGGCGGAGTGGATCACGTCGGGGTCGTTGAACTCCTGGAAGCCGATGATCGAGTCGACCTCGTGCCGGTAGCTGGACCGCAGGCTGGTGAAGGCGACGGGCTTGCCGTCCACCGTGCCCCGCGAGCGCACCAGGCCGTACTTCGTCCGGTTCACGATCAGTTTGTACGAGCCCTCCGCGGTCTGGTCGGCCAGCGTCGGCTTCCACGAGTTGTCGCGCTCCAGCTTCTCCATCGGCAGGCACGAGCCGTGGAACTGGTAGCCGGTCGAGTCCTGGGTGGCCGGCCCTCCGGACGGGTCACACAGCGGCACCGCGTACGTGTCGGTGATGTCCTGCCCGGCCGACGTCGCGCTCCACGAGTAGTCCTGGCCGCGGCCGAGCTGCACGTAGAAGCTGAGGCCGGCGAACGCGGCACCGCGGGCGCTGATGCCCGGCCCCTGCAGTTCCTCCAGCATCAGCAGCTGCGGCGCGAAGTATCCGGTCTGCGGCCCGAACACGGCGACCGGATGGCCGCCCGCGGCGTGCTGCCCCGAGACGACGAGCGCGTTGGACATGCCGTGCTTCGGGTTGTCCAGCAGCCCGGCCGGCAGTACCCCGTCGTTGAAGATGCCCGCCGCCGGTGCCAGCTTGCGCAGCCGGTCCGGGACCGCGCTCCGCCGGGCGGCGGCAGCCTTGCTGCTGGTGGCCGAGCCCGTCGGGTCGTACACGACCGGTTCGTCGGCGACCGAACCCGCGTCCGGCATGGCCACGCTCGGCGCGTCGGCGCCGACCTGACCGTACGGGAACTTCTGGCCGTCGTGCAGGGTCAGGACCGCCTCGGGATCGTTCTGCTCCCGGAACGACTGCCACAGCGCGTCGCCCTTGCTGGTCCCGTACTTGGCGTCGAACGCCTGCTTGGCCAGCGCGTTCGTCACCTCGTCCCCACCGCCGGAGCCGAACAGGGCGCCGACCACGGAGGCGATGGCGACCAGGTCGGTGGCCTTGAACGGTTCGATCGAGCCGGCGTTGGTGATCGGGTCGATGTGCCCGGTCAGGTCGTACTCGCCGGGGAAGGTCCGGGAGTTGTACGCCTTGTCGATGTAGGCGTTGAGGCCGTCGAGGTAGTTGCCGATGTCGGTGAACGCCTGCGCCCCGCGCGGCCCGGAGCCGGCGACGCGGTCGACCTGGTCCTGCAGGTCCTGCTCGGTGTACGGCGCCTGCCGCCAGAACGTCTGCTCCAGGGACCGGTTGCCGGGGGCGCCGCCGGCGAAGCTGGTCAGTTCACCCCGCCCGACGTGGCGGAACACGTCCATCAGCCACAGCCGGTCCTGCGCCGCGACGTACCCGGCGCCGTACTCGGTGCCGGCACGGGTGGTGCCGAAGACGTGCGGCACACCGGTGGCCTTGTCCCGCACGATCGTCACGTCGTCGCGGGGACTGATCCGGCTCTCGACCTGGTCGTCGGGCACACCGTAGGACGCGTCGCCGTAGTAGTCGCCCAGCGTGTCGTCGGTGAGCTGCTGGTAGCCGGTGACCAGGCTGCCGTACCGGTCGAGCTGGTCGGCGGTGTGCGGTGGCCGCAGGCCGAGCGTCTTGTTGGCCAGGATGTCGACGAGTGTGGCGTTGCCGTTCTCGCCGGGCGGCAGGATGTCGCGGCACTGGCCCTGGCAGTAGTCGACCGGTGCCGCGCGGGGTGTGGGTGCTGCCGTCACCGGGCCGGCCGTGGACAGCGCGGCGAGGCAGCCCAGGGCGACCAGTGACGTGACGACGGTGCGACGACGAGACATGCGCGAACCTTTCGGTGGCTGCCACCCGCGAGAGGCGGAGTCGCGAATCTTTCTCGCGTTCGATGTTCCCGGTTCCCGTCCGAGGAGACAAGTCCCTGATGCCGCATTTCCTCCGCGCGGGTCGAAGAACACCGCCTCGCCCCGATCGGGCACGCGTGCGCCCACCTTGCCGGCGCGAGCAGGTCGGGCCGGACCGGCGGCGTTCGATCAGAGGTCGTGGGCCGGACCGGACCCGCTCAGATCTCGTCGATCAGGTCGGCGATCGAGTCGACGACCCGGGACGGCCGGTACGGGAAGCGGTCGACCTCCTCGCGCCGGGTGATGCCGGTGAGGACCAGGATGGTCTCCAGGCCGGCCTCCATCCCGCACAGGATGTCGGTGTCCATCCGGTCACCGATCATGATCGTGGTCTCCGAGTGGGCCTGCACCGTGTTGAGCGCCGACCGCATCATCATCGGGTTCGGCTTGCCCACGAAGTACGGCTCGACCCCGGTCGCCTTCGAGATCAGCGCCGCGACCGAGCCGGTCGCGGGCAGCGAGCCCTCCCGGGACGGGCCCGTCGGGTCCGGGTTGGTGGCGATGAACCGGGAGCCCGCCGCCACCAGCCGGATCGCCCGGGTGATCGCCTCGAAGCTGTAGGTTCGGGTCTCGCCGAGCACCACGTAGTCCGGTTCGTGGTCGGACAGCACGTACCCGGCCTGGTACAGCGCGGTGGTCAGCCCCGCCTCGCCGATGACGTACGCCGAGCCACCCGGCCGCTGGTCGTCCAGGAACTGCGCGGTCGCCAGCGCGGAGGTCCAGATCGCCTCCTCCGGTACGCCGATGCCGATCCGTCCTAGACGTGCCTGGGCGTCCCGTGGAGTACTGCGGGAGTCGTTGGTCAGCACCAGGTACCGCTTGCCCGATTCGCGCAGCCGGGCGATGAACTCGTCGGCGCCGGGCACCGGGGCACCTTCGTGGACCAGTACCCCGTCCATGTCCGTGAGCCAGCACTCGGCCGGCCTGCGGGTGCTCATACCGCCATGCTCGCCCGCCGGGCCGGCCCGCGCGGCCGAACGGCGGTCCTGCCGGCCATGGGCGGTCGTGGATGTGCGAGCATGTCGCCGCCAGCAACCTGGCCGACCCGACGACCCGAGCGGGACCGACCCGAGGCGATGGAGGAACAGTGACGGTAGGTACCGACCTGGAACTGATCCAGAAGATGTGGTACGGCACCGCGGACGAGGCGATCGAGGCGGTCCAGGCCGCCGCGACGCTCGGCTTCGGGGTGTCACTGCACAACGAGTCGGTGCCCGACGAGGACGAGGCCACCACGTCCTCCGAGCAGTGGATCGTCGAGATCTTCAACGACGTGCCGGCCGCCGAGCCGGAGGGCGTCACCGCCGACTGAGGCGAGGACCGTCAGCGGGGCGGGCCGGGACTGTGTCCCGG
>JBAUUM010000589.1:0-5595 GCA_049582705.1 Actinocatenispora sp. | reverse complement strand
TCCCCGGCGAGCCCGGCGAGCCCGGCGCCCGGCGATCCGTCGTACCGCCGGGCGACCCGGGCGCCGGTCGGTCCGTCGTGCCGCCGGGTGAACCGGGCGCCGGTCGGTCCGGCTACGGACGCCGGGTGGGCGGAGCGGTCAGCCGTCCGTCCGCCACCAGTCGGTCCACCGCCGTCGAGATCGCCTGCAGGGCCGAGAACCGTGGCCGGTGGCCGAGCAGCCGCCGCGCCTTCTCCATGGAACAGTGCGGGCTGTGCGCGATGTGGTCGTACGTGGCGCGGGCGTCGTCGGCCGACACCGTGTCCCGCCACTGCTCCCACGGGCTGAAACCCAACCGGGCGTCCCGGCCGAACCAGCCGGCCACCGCTTCGGCGTAGCCGCGCAGGGTCAGCGCCGTCGTCGCGACCGAATGGAAGCTCTCCCCGATCGCCACGGAACGGTTCGCCATGGCGTCGGTGAACAGCGCCGCCACGTCGTCGGCGTGCACGTGGTTCAGCGTCTCCATGCCCAGGTTCGGCAGCACGACCTCGTCGCCGTCGATCAGCCGCTGGAACACCGCCAGGTCGAGGTTCCCGGCCGGATTGACCGGCACCCAGCCGGGTCCGGAGATGTGGCCGGGATGGATCAGCGTCACCGGCAGCCCGTGCCGCTGCGCCTGGTCGAGCAGATACCGCTCGATCGCGGCCTTGTTCACCCCGTACTCGCCGAACGGTCGGCGTGGCGCGTCCTCGGTGGTCGGCACCGCAGCGCTCGGACCGTGCACCCAGATCGTCCCGCAGTGCAGCAGGTGCCGTACCCGGCCGCGCACCGCGTCGACGAGCTGCTCGGCGCTGTCCTGCCGGAAGCAGATCATGTCGATCACCACGTCCGGCTCCAGCGCGGCGATGCGGTCGCCGAACGTGCCGGCCGCCTCCTCGGCCTCCCGGTCCGCCACCACCAGGTCCACCCGGCGCCAGGCGCCGTCGGGGTGGTAGGGCTCGCTCCGGCCGCGACTCAGCACGGTCACGTCGTGCCCCACCGATACCAGCCGTGGCACCAGATAGCTGCCGACATGACCAGTTCCACCGATCACGGTCAGTCGCATGCCTGCCTCACCCGTTCCGGTTCGCCGTTGCCCGCGGGGAGGTCCCGCGCCGGTCCGCCCGCACCGTACCGCCGGCGGCCGCGGACGGCAGGCAGCCGTCCGCCCGTCGGGAACAGTTGGGTGACCGGTGCCTCCCCGTGGTCCGGGCGCGCAGGGAGAACCACGCCCGGAGCACGGCCCGGTCGAACCGATTCACGGCACCGGTGGCGCCTGCCGGATCCACGACGAGTGTGGCCCCCACCGCGGTACGGAAGACGCCCCACTTGTGCCCCTTCTGCACAGCGGTAAACCTCACCGGTGGCGGTTCGCCCGATCATCGGGTGGCGGCCGTCACCCGGTGCGAGGATGACGGCATGGTTCTGACGACCCTCATCGACCGGATCGCCGACATGTCCGTGCTGGACCGGGTGACCGGGCCGCTCGGCCAGGTGGTCGGCACGGTACTGCGGCCGGGGTTGGTCCGCGACGTGCTCAACGGTGTGCCGCTGGGACACGCGATGCACCCGGTGCTGGTGCAGCTGCCGGTGGGGGCGTGGACCAGTGCGGCGCTGCTCGACGCGGTGCCGGGTCATGAGCGGTCCGCCGACGTACTGATCGGTCTCGGTGTCGCGGCCGTGGCGCCGGCCGCCATCTCGGGCTGGGCCGACTGGTCGGTACAGCACGACCAGCAGAAGCGGGTCGGGCTCGTGCACGCGGTCGGCAACGCCCTCGCGGTCGGCCTCTACGCCGGTTCGCTGATCATGCGGCTGACCGGTCGCCGTCGCGCGGGCCGGTTCCTGTCGTACACGGGCTACGGCGTCGCGGGAGCCGCGGCGTACCTCGGCGGTCACCTCGCGTACCGGATGGCGTCGTCGGTCAACCACGCCGAGGACGTACCGCACCTGATCTCGCCGGGCTGGCACCGGCTGGACGAGATGGCCGATCTGCCCGACGGCGTACCGGTGGTGCGGCTGGTGGACAACTATCCGGTCCTGCTGCACCGCGACGGTGACGTCGTGTCGGCCCTGTCGGACCGGTGCAGCCACCTGTCCGGTCCGCTGCACCAGGGCGTCGTCCGGGACGGCGCGGTGACCTGTCCGTGGCACGGCAGTACGTTCGGGCTCGACGACGGCGAGGTGCGCAGCGGTCCGGCGACGGCCCCGCAGCACTGCTTCCGGACGCGGGTGGTCGACGGGCACGTCGAGGTCAGCCTGCCGGGCGCCGGGTAGCCTCGGGACCGTTACGTTCGTCGGGGGTGTCCGGTGCGGTTGCTGATACTCGCGGACACCCATGTGCCGGCGCGGGCCAGGGGCCTGCCGGCCGAGGTCTGGGCGCAGGTCGCGCGGGCCGACGTGGTCCTGCACGCCGGCGACTGGGTGAACGAGCCGCTGCTCGACCTGATGCTCGCCCGGTCCCGCCGCCTCGTCGGCGTGTACGGCAACAACGACGGTGCGGGCCTGCGTGCGCGGCTCCCCGAGGTGGCGCGCGCGGAGCTGGGCGGCGTCCGGTTCGGGGTGGTGCACGAGACCGGACCGGCCCGCGGCCGGGAGCAGCGGTGCGCCGAGGACTTCCCCGACCTGGACGTGCTCGTGTTCGGGCACAGCCACATCCCGTGGGACTCGGTGACCGGGTCGGGGATCCGGCTGCTGAACCCGGGTTCGCCCACCGACCGGCGGCGCCAGCCGGCCTGCACGTACCTGACGGCCGATGCCCGGGACGGTGCGCTGTACGACGTGACGTTGCACCGGCTGCCGCCACGGGCGCGCTGACCTCCGATGGACCCGCGGTCCGGTCAGCAGACCGCCGGGCTACGGCGTTCGAGCAGTACCACGTCGCGCCACACCCCGTGGTGCCGGCCGATGCGCTCGCGGGTACCGACGACGCGGAACCCGGTGGTCGTGTGCAGGCGCAGGCTGGCGGTGTTCTCCGGGAAGATCCCGGACTGGATGGTCCAGATCCCGGCGGTGTCGGTGGAGTCGACGAGGGTGTCGAGCAGCGCCCGCCCGATGCCACGCCCCCGGGCGTCGGGGTGGACGTAGACGGAGTGCTCGACGACGCCGGCGTACACCTCGCGGCGGGACACGGCACTGACCGCGACCCACCCGAGGACGGCGCCGTGGGCGTCGAGCGCCACGTACCGGTGGTCCCGGTGACGCTGGGCGTCGAAGGTGTCCCAGTCCGGTGCGGTGGTCTCGAAGCTGGCGTCGCCGGTGTCGAGGCCGCGCTGGTAGACGGCCAGTACCCCGGCCGCGTGGCGGTCCGTCATGGGCAGGACGGTGACCGTGCCGTGCGGCGGGGTCATGGTGGCTCCTCCGGTCGGTGCGGCGTCGACCCGCCGGTGCCTGTCTCGCCGGCCGGGGGACCGGTCCATCGTCGCTCACCGGTGGACAGGACGACCCCGGAAGGGGGCTTCTCTTTTGACAGGTTGCAGAGCTAAAGTTCACCTGAGTCACCGTTGGATTTCTTTCCGTGGTGGCTCTCGTGGTGGTCCAACCAGTGGCCTTCCCTCCCGGACATGCACGTAGGGGGCGGTTGTGTCCGCGATCCTGGCTGTGACAACACACGAGATCGGTACCTGCCGGGTCGTCACCGTGGCCGGCGAGATCGACGCCGCGTCCCGGGCGATGTTCCGCGCCGCGCTGGTCAAGGCGATCAGCCGGGCGCCCGTGGTGGTCGTCGATCTGTCCGAGGTGTCCTTCATCGACCTGCGCGGCGTCGGCGAGCTGGTGCTGTGCGCCCGTTCCACGGCGAAGGTCGGTGGTCGGTTGCTGGTCGCCGCCGCCGACCCGCTCGTGGTGGGTGTGGTCCGGGCGTCCGGCGCGGCCGACGAACTGCGCTTCTATCCCAGCGTCTCCGTCGCCCTCGGTACGGGTGCCCCGTCGGGCCACGACCCGGACGCGCACGCGCCGGTGTCCTGACCCACCGCACGGCGGTCGGCCCGCGGGCCATCCTGCTCGCGGGATCGCCGTGCTCGACGGTGAACCGATGCGGTGGCATGCGTCGTCACCCACCGGGGTGGGTAGGGGCGTGGCATGACGACGGCTGGAGTGATCCTCGATCTGGACGGCACCGTGGTGGACAGCAACTACCTGCACGTCGCCGCATGGTGGTCGGCCTTCAGGGAGAACGACACCCCGGTGGCCACGGCGGACGTGCACCAGTTGCTCGGCCGGCCCTCGGCGGAACTGGTCGAGGAACTGGTCCCGGACGCGCCGGAGGACCGGCGGCAGGCGATCGTGGACGCCCATTCCCGACACTACGGACCGTACCTGGAACGGGTCGGTGCCACCCGGGGCGCCGGTGATCTGATGCGTGCCCTGTACGAGCGGGGTCTGCGCGTCGTGGTCGCGACCTCCGCCAAGAGCGACCAGGTGGACACCATGCTGGCCGCGACCGGCGCGGCCGGGACCGTGCACACCGTGGTCGACTCGTCGGACGCCGAGCGCGGCAAGCCGGCGCCGGACCCGGTCGCCCTGGCGTTGCGCCGTGGCGATCTGGACGCGGACCGGTCCGTGATGCTCGGCGACGCCGTGTGGGACGTACTCACCGCGCATCGTGCCGGTGTCCGCTGCGTGGCGCTGACCTGTGGCGGAATCGCGGCGAGCCGGCTGTCGGAGGCCGGCGCCGACGCCGTGTACCGCGACCCGCGTGACCTGCTCGAGCAGTGGGCGGACAGCCCGTTGGGTGAGCTGGTCGGCTGAGTACGGCACGACCGGTCAGCGCATCGGAGCGCCGGTCAGGTACCGCTGCGCGGTGGGGGCGATCCAGCGGATCACCTCGTCGGCGGGCATGGTCGCGATGGGCGGCAGCCGCAGGACGTACCGGCAGAGGGCCAGGCCGAGCATCTGGGTGGCCAGCAGTCCGGCGTGCCGGGGTGCCTCCTCGGGCGTCGGACAGACCGCGGCCGCGGCCGGGACGACCTGGCCGGTGAGCACGGTGGTCAGCCGTTCCCGGGCGGCCTCGTTCGTGGCGGCCGCCCGCAGCAGCGCGACGAACGTCTCGTCCTCCTCCCAGCGCCGGAGGAAGTGCCCGATGACGACCTCGCCGTACTCGTCGGCGGGGACGGTGGACAGGTCGGGCAGCCGCAGGTCGAACTCGGCCGCCGCGGCGAACAGCTTCTCCTTGTTGCCGTAGTGCCGCATCACCAGGGCCGGATCGATGCCCGCGTCGGCGGCGATGGCGCGGATGGTGGCCCGCTCGTACCCGTCGGTGGCGAACCTGCTGCGCGCGGCGGCGAGGATGGCGGCCCGGGTGACGTCGGCCCGTCGTGGCCCAGCGGGAACTGTCATGTCGGAGACAGTAGGTCAACGAGTGTTGACTGTCATCCTCCGTTCCGCCATGTCCGGCTGATGCCTGCGGACCCGCACCCGGTCAGCGCCGGGTCGGCAGGGCCGGTGGGGTCCAGCTGGACCAGCGGCTGGACTGCCGCCGCCACGCCGACGGCGGCAGCAGCCGGGCCGCGACCGTGACCGTCCGGTGGTGGCGGGCGTTGAGTTCCGCCTGGTCCCGCGCGGCGCGGGCGACCGCCTGGC
>JBAUUM010000588.1:0-4966 GCA_049582705.1 Actinocatenispora sp. | reverse complement strand
CCTCAGCGGCACGACCACCCGGTCGCCGTCGGACTCCCCGCGACGGCGCCGCGGGTCGGGCCCCGGGGTGGGTGGGGTCGGCATCTTGGTCCCTTTCGCTGAGTACGGCGGCGGTGTCGGGTGGCCGGTGCGCGGCACGGCCACCGTCGCCCGGCGTCAGCCGGCCCGGGAACCGGTACCGCGGGCCGGCTGCGGCACCCCGATGACCTTGCCGTCGGGCAGCCGGATGAACGCGGTGGTCCCCGCCGGTACCAGCCCGAGACGGGTGGCCGCGGCGCGCAGGCTGCCCGGCGACTCGCGGTCGGCCAGCTCCTGGTTCAGCTGCTGCTCCTGCGCGTCCAGCGCCTCCTGCTTGTCGCGCAGGTGCTGCAGCGACAGCGAGCTGGAGTTGATCGCGGTGTTGAGCACCAGCAGGCCGACGATGCCCGCTACCACGAGCCCGACGACCAATGCCACGAACGGCGCTCGCGGCGCGGCGACCGGCACCGGCGGCGCCGTCCGGGTCGCGCGACGCTCGGCGGCCTGCGGAACGCGCGTCCGAGGCTTCGGAATCGCGGCGGTCGCGGCCGCAGACCGAGCGCTGGTCTCACGTTCCGGGGCCAGCACCCCGGAGCGCCGGCCCCGGCCGGTCCGGTCGGGCGGTGCCGTGCGCGCGGGACGTTCGACGTCCGGGTAGCTCCGTACCGGTTCCGCTGTCATGACCCCTCCTTTTTGCCTACCGGACCACCGGGGCCCCCGCCCCGGATCCGTTCGGCGGCACGCAGTCGTGCCGAGGTGGCGCGTGGGTTGGCGATGGCCTCCGCGTCGTCGGGAACCTCCGACCCGCGGGTCAGCAGTCGCAACTCGGGTTCCAGTTCGGCGGGCACCACCGGCAGGTCCGGCGGTGCGAGCGAACGGGACCGTTGAACCAGAGCGTGCTTGACGATCCGGTCCTCCAGCGAGTGGTAGGACAGGACGGCGATGCGGCCCCCGACCCGGAGCAGGTCCAGCGCGGCCGGCATCGCGGCCCGCAGTACCGACAGCTCCGCGTTGACCTGGATGCGCAGCGCCTGGAACGTGCGCTTGGCCGGATTGCCCCCGGTGCGCCGGGCCGGCGCCGGGATCGAGTCCCGGACCAGGTCGGCGAGCCGGCTGCTGGTCGTGATCGGCTCCCGGGTCCGCTCACGCACGATCGAGGCGGCGATCCGCGAGGCGAACTTCTCCTCGCCGTAGTCGCGCAGGATCCGGGTCAGCTCGCCGGGCGACGCACCGTTCACCACGTCCGCGGCGGTCTCGCCGATGGTCTGGTCCATCCGCATGTCCAGGGGCGCTTCCCGGCTGTACGCGAAGCCCCGCTCGGGCTCGTCGAGCTGCAGGGAGGAGACCCCCAGATCGAACAGCACCGCGTGCACGCTGGACAGGCCCAGCCCGTCCAGTGCCTCGGACAGCTCGTCGTACACGGCGTGCACCGGACGAAACCGGTCACCGAACGGCGCCAGCCGGGCGCCGCTGCGGGCCAGCGCCTCGGTGTCGCGGTCGACACCGACGAGGGTCAGCTGCGGGAACTCGGTGAGGAACCGTTCGGCGTGGCCACCGAGCCCGAGGGTCGCGTCCACCAGGACGGCCGGGCGGTCGGCCAGCGCGGGGGCCAGCAGGTCGACGATCCGGTCCGCGAACACCGGGACGTGGGTGCCGGCCGGGACCTGAACGGCGGCCTCGGTCGGCCGCCGCCGACCCCGACGCGAGCGCGCGCGCTCTTCCCCCAAGACGACCCCCTCGTGAGCGGCAGAATCACCGGATCCCACCTGTCCTGCCGTACACCGAAGGCCCGGCTTCGCGGTCCGGGCCCTCGGATTCTGCGGAGAACTCCGGCGGTTCGTGCCACCAGGTCCCCATCCGCTCGTTCACGCCTGGCACCGGGGAAGTAGTACCAGGAGCTGCCGAGCGGCTGGAGACCTCGCGACACGTCGACCGGACACTCACCGCACGCGACCACCCCCGTCGTTCCCGCCGCGCGCGTCGATCAGAAACCAGGCAGCACCCCTTCCTCGATATCGGCGAAGGATTCTTCGCTTTCGGTGAGGTAGGTCTGCCAGGCGCCGGAATCCCAGACCTCCACCCGACTGCTCGCCCCGATCACGGTGCAGTCGCGGTGCAGACCCGCGTATTCCCGCAATGCTGGCGGCACGGTGATCCGACCCTGTTTGTCGGGCACCTGGTCGAACGCGCTGGCGAAAAAGACCCGGCTGTATGCGCGAGCGGCCTTGTGGGTCACCGGCGCGGCATGAAGCTGCTCGGCGAGGCGACGGAATTCGACCATGGGAAACACGTAGAGGCAGCGCTCCTGCCCTTTCGTGATCACCAGACCCTCCGCAAGCTCGTCCCGAAATTTCGCCGGGAGGATCAGCCGGCCCTTGTCATCCAGGCGTGGAGTATGGGTGCCCAGAAACACGGCCGCCCCTTCCCCCCGGAACTGGCGCGAAGCCCGGCGGATCCTGCGAACCACGTCAGATGTCGTTCACGACACTCGATCACGACAGCTGTCCTGGCTCACCGGCTCCCCCAACGTGCCCCACTGTACTCCACTTCCCCCCACCGTCAATCGACAAACGGCCGACATTCGTTGAGAGAAAACTCCAAAACCCCAGGTCAAAGGAATCCGTCCGGCGTGGGGCTGTAACGCTCGCCAGTCGGCATGGCGACAGCCGGCCGCGCCGAATGAAGTACTCATAAGGGCGCATAACAGTAAGATCAGGCGAGGCGCGACCGGAGGTGGAGCGGAGTGGAGCGGGGGTGGCCGGCCGGCAGGCGGCGGGAACGGCTGTGCCAGACTTTTGACGATCGGTCGCACGGCTGTGCCGACCGCGCCCGGCAGGACCGGGCGGCAACCATCAGTCCACCGGTGTGAGCACCGGTACTCAAACCGCGAGGAGCTACCGTGCGCGCTCAGCTCGCGACAGCCCTGGTGCGAACCGCGGCCAGGCTGTCCCGGATGACCGGCCGCGGAGACGGCTCGGTGATCGGCGGCCGGATCGGACTCGCCGTCGAGCCCCGCCTGCTCACCGTGCTGGCCCGTGGGCGGCAGGTCGCCCTGGTCTCGGGAACGAACGGCAAGACGACGACGACCCGGCTGCTGGCCGCCGCGCTCGGCACGCTCGGCCCGGTCGCGTCCAACAGCTACGGCGCGAACATGCCCACCGGGCACACCACCGCACTGGCGCAGGCCCCGAACGCCGAACTCGCCGTGCTGGAGGTCGACGAGCACTACCTGCGCACCGTGCTCGCCGAGACCCGGCCGCGGGTGGTGGCGCTGCTCAACCTCAGCCGCGACCAGCTCGACCGCGCCATGGAGGTCGGCATGCTGGCCGACCGGTGGCGCGACGTCCTCGGGCAGTTGCGCGAGCAGCACGGCCCGGCCGGTGAGCAGACCCACGTGATCGCCAACGCGGACGACCCGCTCGTCACCTGGGCCGCCAGTGCCGCGCCGCGGGTCACCTGGGTGGCCGCCGGCCAGCGTTGGCAGGAGGACTCCTGGGTGTGCCCGGCCTGCGGCGCGCACCTCAAGCGGGAGGGCGTCGACTGGGCCTGCCCCGGGTGCTCCCTGCGCCGGCCGGAGCCGTCCTGGTGGCTGGCCGACGACGACACGGTCGCCGGGCCGGACGGTCTGCGTCAGCCCGTCAGCCTGCAGCTTCCGGGCCGGGTCAACCGGTCCAACGCGGTCACCGCGCTGGCGGCGGCGTCGCTGTTCGGCGTCCGGCCGGCCGACGCCGCGCCGCGACTGACCGAGGTCGCCTCGATCGCCGGCCGGTACGCCACCGTGGAGCGCGACGGCAAGCGCATCCGGCTGCTGCTGGCGAAGAACCCGGCCGGCTGGCTGGAGGCGTTCGACATGGTCGACCGGGTGTCCCCGGCCGGTGAGGCGCCGCCGCCGGTGCTGCTGTCGATCAACGCGCGCGTCGTGGACGGCCTGGACACCTCCTGGCTGTACGACGTCGACTACTCCTCACTGCACGGCCACCGGGTCCTGGTGACCGGCGACCGCCGCTTCGACCTGGCGGTCCGCCTGGAGGTCAACGAGGTGCCCTTCGAGGTGGTCGACGCGTTCACCGACGCGCTCGCCTCCGTGCCGCCCGGCCGGCTCGAAGTGATCGCCAACTACACCGCATTCCAGGACATCCGAGCGGAGCTGGGTCGTGCCAACTAACCAGTCCACCGAGAGCCACCTGCGGATCGTCTGGGTCTATCCCGACCTGCTGTCCACCTACGGGGACCGGGGCAACCTGTTGATCCTGGCCCGTCGGGCGCAGGCCCGGGGCATCGACGTGGAGACCATCCCGATCGCGTACGACGAGGCCATCCCGCGGCAGGCCGACATCTACCTGGTCGGCGGTGGCGAGGACCGGCCGCAGACCCTCGCGGCGAGCCGGATGCGGGAGGACGGTGGCCTGGCCGCCGCGGTGGCCTCCGGCGCCGCGGTTCTGGCGGTGTGTGCCGGCATCCAGCTCATCGGCGAGTACTTCCACATCGACGGCAAGCAGATCGCCGGCGCGGGCCTGCTCGACCTGCGCAGTGACCGCGGCGAGAGCCGCGCCGTCGGTGAACTGGTCGGCGAGGTGCACCCCGACCTCGGGCTGCCACTGTTGACCGGCTTCGAGAACCACGGCGGCCGGTGCCATCTCGGCCCGAGCGCCCAGCCGCTGGCGAAGGTACTGGTGGGCACCGGCAACGACGGCAAGACCGAGGGCGGCTGGCAGGGCAAGGTCGTGGGCACGTACCTGCACGGCCCGGCGCTGTCCCGCAATCCCGCGCTGGGCGACCTGGTGCTCTCCTGGGCGCTGGACATCCCGCTGTCCACGCTGCCGGCGATGGACGACGCCTGGACGGAGAAGCTGCGGGCGGAGCGCCTGGCCGCCGTCCTGCCCCGCTGACCGCTCTCGGACGGACGCGATCTCCGCACCGGGCCGCCCCCGCGAGCCGCCCGGTGGAC
>JBAUUM010000587.1:0-9363 GCA_049582705.1 Actinocatenispora sp. | reverse complement strand
GCCAGCGACAGGCTGCCGGACTTGCCGGCCCCGCCGATCACCGCGACCCGCGGCTGCCTGCCGCCGGCCGCGTACCCGGCGACCACCCGCGCGGTCAACGCCGGCGCGCCGCACACGTCCAGTACCGCCAGGGACAGCTCGGGGTCCTCGTCGTCGGGCAGCACCGCGGCGATGGACCGGCCGAACAGGATCGCGTGCCCCGCGGCCGGCACCTGCTCCTCGGTGCCCGACCAGCGCGCCAGTTCGTCGGTGACCCGCAGCGGCGTCAACGTCAACGACACCAGCGTCGCGACCCGCTGACCGACCGTGAGCCCCAGCGGCGAATCGGGCCCGACCTCCTCGACAGTGCCGATGAGCATGCCGCCCGACCCGGTCACCGGATTGTGCATCTTGCCGCGTTTGGCGATGATGTCGCAGACCTCGTCGCGGATGGCCGCGCCGTCCCCGCCGTGCTTGGTGTGCAGTTGCCGGAAGCTCGCCGCGTCGAGGTTGAGACGTTCGACGGCCAGCCGCACCTCGGAGGAGACGATCTCCGGCCGGTCGTCGAGGCGTTCGGCGGCCTGCGGCAGCACGCCCAGCGGCTCGACGACCCGGTGCAAACCGACCGGGGAGCCCGCCCGCACACCATCTGCCATGTCATGCCTCCGCATCGAGCGTACCTGGCCAGGAAATCCTCCGGCAGGATAATGTCTGATCAGTAAGAATTCCAGTATGCTTGCCGGAAGGTTCCGCGGGGAGGCACGCGGAGACCGACCCGGCCGCCGCACCACCACCCACCGGCCGGGCCCGTCACCCAGGCCAGGAGGATTCAGGTGACCGACGAGCGCAGCACCATCAGCGGGCGCAGCGACACCGGCCAACCCTACGAGTACCGGCGCAACGCCCTCGTCGAACCCGACTGGACCCGGCTGCCCGGCTGGCGCGACGTCACCACGCAGCAGTGGCGCTCCGCGCAGTGGCAACGAGCGCACTGCATCAAGAACCTCAAGCAGCTGCGCACGGTCATGGGAGACCTGCTCGACGAGCGGCTCTACGACGACCTCGCCGACGACCAGCAACACCGGGCGACCATGTCGATGCTGCTGCCGCCGCAGATGCTCAACACGATCGTGCCCGCCGCGGTGCCCGACACCGACTCGTTCTACGCCGACCCGGTCCGCCGCTACATGCTGCCCGTCGCCTCCGACCGGCGCACCGACTGGCCCAGCCACCCGCACGCGACCCGCGACTCGCTGCACGAGCACGACATGTGGGTCGCCGAGGGCCTCACCCACCGCTACCCCACCAAGGTCCTCGCGGAGCTGCTGTCCACCTGCCCGCAGTACTGCGGGCACTGCACCCGTATGGACCTGGTCGGCAACTCCACCCCCACCATCGACAAGCTGAAGCTGTCACTGAAACCCGTCGACCGCTACGACGCGATGATCGACTACCTCAAGGCGCACCCCGAGGTGCGTGACGTGGTCGTCTCCGGCGGCGACGTGGCCAACGTGCCGTGGCGCAACCTCGAGTCGTTCCTGATGCGGCTGCTGGGCATCGACACCATCCGCGACATCCGGCTGGCCACCAAGGCGCTCATGGGCATGCCGCAGCACTGGCTGCAGCCCGACGTCGTCGAGGGCCTGGAACGCGTGGCGCGCACCGCGCACCGCCGCGGCGTCAACCTCGCCATCCACACCCACGTCAACCACGCCAACTCCGTCACCCCGCTGGTCGCCGAGGCCGCCCGCACCGCCCTGGACGTCGGCGTGCGCGACGTACGCAACCAGGGCGTACTCATGCGCGGCGTCAACGCCACCACCCCGGAACTGCTCGACCTGTGCTTCGCGCTGCAGGGCGAGGCGAACATCCTGCCGTACTACTTCTACATGTGCGACATGATCCCCAACTCCGAGCACTGGCGGGTCTCCGTCGCCGAGGCGCAGCACCTGCAGCACGCGATGATGGGCTACCTGCCCGGCTACGCCACCCCCCGCATCGTGTGCGACGTGCCGTTCGTCGGCAAACGCTGGGTGCACATGCTCACCGAGTACGACACCGAACGCGGCATCTCGTACTGGACGAAGAACTACCGCACCGGCATCGAGGCCGACGACCCCGACGCACTGTCGCGCCGCTACCCGTTCTACGACCCGATCTACACACTGCCCGAGTCCGGGCAGCGCTGGTGGCGCGAGAACTACCCGCCCGACCATGAGGCCGCGCACGCCGCGGCGGCGGCCTCCCGGGCCAGCGCCGAACGCGACGCCGCCGTCGGGGTCTGAACCGGTCCTGAGTACCCGTACGGCGGCGCCCACCACCTGGAGGGCCCCGCCGTACGTTCGGTGTGTCCCGGTCAGGCCGCCGGGTAGTCGGGCAGGTCCATGTCGGTGGCCAACGACTTGCTGCTGGAGACCAGCAGCCTGCGCACCACGGCGGTCCTGAACATCGTGTTACGCACCCACAGCCGCGTGCCCGTGGACGGGGCCAGGAACTGGCCCGGGCTCGCACCCCGCTGCCAACGCGCCGCATAGCTGCGCAGCCGACGCTCGTACGCGGCGAACGCGACCCGGTGATCCCCACCGGCCGCGGCCAGCTCACCGGCCAACACGTACGCGCCGACCACACCGGTACCCACACCCATCCCGCCCAGCGTCACCCCGTACCCGGCGTCGCTGAGCAGCGCCACCCGGCCGGTCGACCAGTGCGGCACGCTGACCCGGCTGATCGAGTCGAAGTACAGGTCCGGGGCGTCGCCCAGGGTGCTCAGCAGATACGGCACATGCCAACCCATCCCCGCGAACCTCTGCGTGACGACCCGCTTGTGCGCCTCGATGTCGTGCCAGTCGTACTCCAGGCGCGGAGAGGAGAACACGAACAGCGCGCCGGCCCGGGTACTGTCCCGCACGTCCGCGCTGACACTGGCCATCCGCCCCGGCACGTTGTACTGCTGCGCCGTCGCGCCGGCCCCCAGCGTGTTGGGCAGGTCCCAGCCCGCCAGGTAGTAGCCGAGATGCTTGACGTACCGCTGCTCGTCGCCGAACGCCAGACGCCGCACACCGGAGTGCAGCCCGTCGGCGCCCACCACGACGTCGAACGTGCGCGACGGCGCGTGCGTGAAGTCCACGTGCACCCCCTCGGCGGTCTCGGTCATCGCCGTGATGGCGTTGCCCCACAGGTACTCGGTGTCGGGCGCGCTGCACTCGTAGAGCACCCGCGACAGGTCACGGCGGTGCACCTCCAGGTCACCGCCCGCGAACTCGACCGGCAGCCCGAAGATCTCCTGGCTGTTCTCGTCGACACAGCTCATCGCACCGCTGTGGGTCTGCACGGCACGCAACTCGTCGAGCACGCCCATCCGGTTCAGCACGCCCATGTGCGTCGGGCCGCGGAAGTCGACGGCGAAGCCGCTGGTACGCAGCGCCGGCGCGATCTCCACGACCGTGGTGGCCGCCCCGTACCGCGTCATCCAGTAGGCCAGGGCGGGCCCCGCGACCCCCGCGCCGGAGATCAGGACACGCACACCGCGCAACGGAAGGTTGGTCATGACGCCTGCCTCAGCTCGAGAAAGTAACTGTGTCTGACGGACACAGTGTACTCTAGACACAGTTAACGCGTCCTGGCAAGCCAGTAACGAACAGGAGTTGACGTGGCGGCCACCACCGACGAGACCAGCAACCCGGCACACACCATCGAGGTGCTCTGGGGACAGAAAGCCACCCCCCGACGCGGCCCCCGGCCCGCCTTCACCCTCACCGACATCGCCCAGGCGGCCATCACCATCGCCGACACCGACGGCCTCGCCGCCGCCACCATGCACCGCGTCGCCCAGCACCTCGGCGTCACCAAAATGGCCCTCTACCGCTACGTACGCGGCAAAGACGAACTCATCGCCCTCATGACCGAAGCCGGCCTCGGCGCACCACCACCACCCGACACCCAGCCCCGACACTGGCGCAGCCAACTCGACACCTGGGCCCACCACCTCTACGACCGGTTCTGCCGCCACCCCTGGGCACTGGAAACCACCGTCGGCACCCGCATCATGGGCCCCCACGAACTCAGCTGGATCGAACGAGCCCTCGCCGCCCTCACCGACACCGGACTCCACGGCAGCGAAAAACTCGACATCGCCGTCACCCTCATCGGCCACGCCCGCACCATCGCCCAACAAGGCACCGCCGCCACCACCGACACCCCCGAACAAGCCATGCACACCACCATGACCACCCTGCTGCACGGCCGCGAAGACCAGTACCCCGCACTCGTCGAAGCACTCACCTCCGCCAACACCCACGGCACCACCGACCAGGCCCTCGACTTCGGCCTCAACCGCATCCTCGACGGCGTCGAACACCTCATCACCAGCCGCGCCACCCGCGACCCCGCCACACCCGACAACACCTGACCAGCCACCCCGTCCGCCACACTGAGCACATGGCCGACATCGTCCTCATCCGACACGGCGAAACCGAGTGGAGCGCCACCGGACGACACACCTCCACCACCGACATCCCACTCACCGAACGCGGCGAACAACAGGCCCGCGCCCTCGCCCCGGCCCTGGCCACCCGACACTTCGCCGCCGTACTCAGCTCACCACGCACCCGCGCCCGACACACCGCCACACTCGCCGGCCTACACGTCACCGACATCGACGACGACCTCGCCGAATGGGACTACGGCACCTACGAGGGCCGCACCACCGACGACATCCACACCCAGACACCCCACTGGGACCTGTGGACCGACGGCGCCCCCGCCGGCGAAACCCCCGACCAGGTCGCCACCCGACTCGACCGGGTACTCACCCGCGCCCGCGCACACCTGCCCGACGGCGACGTCGCCCTCGTCGCCCACGGACACGCCCTCCGCGTCGCCGGAGCCCGCTGGATCGGCCTACCCCCCGCCGCCGGCGCACTACTGCGCCTCGGCACCGCCACCCTGTCCACCCTCGGCTTCGAGCACAGCCGCCCCGTCATCGACAGCTGGAACGCGACCCTGACGCCCTGACGGCGCCGCCTCATCCACGAACGCCCGCGCCGGACGCCCCTCGTACGGCGTCGACAACACGATCGTCGTCCGGTGCGTCACCCCCGCCACCGACCGGATCTGCTGCAACAACCGCTCCAGATCCACCGGCGAGGCAACCCGCACCTGCAACAGATAGAAATCCTCACCCGCCACCGAATAACACGACTCGATCTCCGGCAGATGCGCCAACCGCTCCGGCGCATCATCCGGCGCCGCCGGATCGGTCGGCCGGATCGCCACGAACGCCGTCAACGGCAGACCCAACGCCGCATGGTCGACCACCGCCGCGTACCCGCGGATCACCCCACGCTGCTCCAACCGCCGGACACGCTGATGCACGGCGGACACCGAAAGACCCACCCGCTCAGCAAGGTCGGTATAGGACAGGCGCCCATCAGTTGACAGCGCCGACACGATCGCCCGGTCGATCTCTTCCACGACGAAAAACGCTACACCGCTCCCCCGGCGCGCCGACCTCACGACGTCAACGCCCGCGAGATCACCACCCGCTGGATCTGATTGGTCCCCTCCACGATCTGCAGCACCTTCGCCTCACGCATGTAGCGCTCCACCGGATGATCCGACACATACCCGTAACCACCCAGCACCTGGACCATGTCGGTCGTCACCCGCATCGCCATGTCCGTCGCGAACAGCTTCGCCTTCGCCGCCTCCACCGAGAACGCACGACCCGCGTCCTTCAACCGCGCCGCCGACAACACCAACGCCCGCGCCGCAGCGACCTGGGTCGCCGCGTCCGCCAGCAGGAACCCCACACCCTGGAAATGGCCGATCGGCCGACCGAACTGCTCCCGCTCCCGCGCATAGCCACACGCGTAGTCCAACGCCGACTGCGCCAGACCCACCGCGCACGCGGCGATACCCAACCGGCCCGTGTCCAACGCGCGCATCGCGATCCGGAAACCGCCGCCCTCCGCGCCGACCAGCCGGTCCCCTGGCACCCGCACGTCGTCGAACGCGATCTGCGCCGTCGCCTGCGCGGTCAGGCCCATCTTGCGCTCCGCCGCCTGCGGCACCAGACCCGAGGAGTCCGCCTCCACCAGCAGGCACGAGATCCCGTCCGCGCCCGGACCCCCGGTGCGGACGAACACGTTGTAGAAGTCCGCCGCCCCGGCGTGCGACACCCACGCCTTGGTACCCGTGACCAGGAAGCCGTCGCCGTCCGGCACCGCCTTCGTGGCGAGCGCGGCCGCGTCCGAACCACCCTGCGGCTCCGACAGGCAGTACGCACCCAGCAGCTCACCGCCGAGCAGCTCGGGCAGGAAGCGCTTGCGCTGCTGCTCCGAGCCGAACTGGGCCACCGGGAAACAGGACAGGGTGTGCACGCTGACGCCGAGGGCCACCGACAGCCACCGGCGGGCGAGCTCCTCCACGACCTGCAGATACACCTCGTAGGGCTGATCCGCCCCGCCGTACTCCTCCGGATAGGGCAGGCCGAGCAGGCCGGCACGCCCGAGCGTGCGGAACACCTCACGGGGGAACTCCCCACGCGCCTCGTGCTCCGCTACCCGAGGGGCCAGCTCCCCGTCCGCGATCTCCGCGGTCAGGCCCAGCAAGGAGCGTGCCTCGTCGCTGGGCAGCAACCGGTCCACCCCGTTCTGCGTCTCGGCGATGACCTCGGCCGAGGCTCTTGTCTGCCGTTCCACGGGCTCCTCCGCAGTCCTCATTACCCGCGAGTACGACTGCAGCTTAACGCTCGTTCGGGTCGGTTGGCGTCGATGAACTGGGGGTTGTTATAGAGCGGTGGTGATCACCACTCGCAATGCATCCTAGGAAGCTAGTACTAATGCGGAACCGAGGGACGGCCGGCCATGATCGGGTGTGCTTGCTAACGCCCTGCCGTACCTGCGCTGTCCGCACTGCGGAACCGATCTCACCCGCACCGACGACACCGTCCGGTGTGCCGGTCGGCACACCTTCGACGTCGCCCGGCAGGGCTACCTCAGCCTGCTCACCGGAACACCGCGGGCCGGCACCGGAGACACCGCGCCCATGGTCTCCGCCCGCCACGACTTCCTCGGCGCCGGCCACTACTCCCCCGTCGCCGAGGCCCTCGCCGAGAGCGCCACCCGGTACGCCGGCCACGGCTGCGTCCTGGACCTCGGCGCCGGCACCGGCTACTACCTCACCGCCGTCCTCGACGCACTCCCCGGCCGGGTCGGCGTCGCCATGGACGTGTCCCGGTACGCGCTGCGGCGAAGTGCCCGCGCCCACCCGCTGCTCGCCGCCATCGGCGCGGACACCTGGCAACCCCTGCCGGTCCACACGGGCGCCGCGGGACTCGTACTCACCGTGTTCGCGCCGCGCAACGGCACCGAGATCCGCCGGGCACTCGCAGCGGACGGCGCCCTGCTGCTCGTCACGCCCACCCCCCGGCACCTGACCGAACTGGTACCCGCACTCGGACTGGTCCGCGTCGACGCGGAAAAGCAGGAACGACTCGACCGGGCCCTCGGCGCCGACCTCACCCACGTCACCACGACCCGGCACGAGTACCCGCTGCGTCTCGACCACCACGACGTCGTCACGGTCGTGGGCATGGGTCCCAGCGCCCGCCACCTGACCCCAGATGCGCTCAACGAACGCATCGCCGCGCTTCCCGACCCGCTGACCGTCACCGTGTCGGTGGACCTGTCGGTGTACCGCCCACAACCCCGCGGCGGCCACCCCGAGCAGCAAATATCGACGTCCATGGCGAACCTCGAGCGGCATCCGCGACAATTTCCGTCATGACCGCTACGCGACCGGGCACCCCCGCACAGGCGCTGGACCTCCTGCTCGAGGGCAACCGGCGGTTCGTCGCCGGTGAACCCCGACATCCCAACCAGGACGCCGAGGACCGCAACAGCCTCGCCGCCGAACAGCACCCGTTCGCGGTGCTCTTCGGCTGCTCCGACTCCCGGCTCGCCGCGGAGATCATCTTCGACTGCGGGCTCGGCGACCTGTTCGTCATCCGCACCGCCGGCCACGTGGTCGGCCCCGAGGTCCTCGGCAGCATCGAGTACGGGGTGCAGATCCTCGGGGTGCCGCTGATCGCGGTGCTCGGCCACGACTCCTGCGGCGCCGTGGCCGCCGCCCGCACCGCCGCCGTCGACGGCACCATGCCCGACGGCTACATCCGCGACGTGGTCGAACGAGTCGTGCCCAGCGTCCTGTCCGTCCCGGACGGCCGTACCGATCCCGACGCCGCCGGTGAGGCGCACGTGCGCTACACCTGCGGACTGCTCGCCGAACGATCCAAGATCATCGCCGAACGGGTCGCGGACGGATCCTGCGCGGTGGTCGGCCTGTCGTACCGGCTCGCCGAGGGCAACGCCCGGCTGCTCACCGGCCCCGTCGGCTGAACCCCGCCGGGATCACAGGCCGCCGGCCACCCTCAGCACCGCGCCGGACACGTACGACGCCTCCGGCCCCAACAGCCACCCCACCGCCGGGGCCACCTCGTCGACCTCACCGGCCCGCCCCAGCGGCACCCGGGACGCGACACGGTCCGCACGGTCCGGATCACCGGCGGCCGCGTGGATGTCGGTACGGATGATCCCCGGCGACACCGTGTTGACCCGGATCCCGTCCGGCGCGAGCTCTTTCGCCAACCCGACGGTCAGCGCGTCCACGGCGGCCTTGGCCGCCGCGTAGTGCACGTACTCGTGCGGCGAACCCAGCGTCGCCGCCGCCGAGGAGATGTTCACGATCGCGCCACCCCTACCGCCACGACGGCGGGACATGACCTGCGCCGCCCGGCGCGAACACAGCACCGTGCCGAGCAGGTTCACGTCGAGAACCTCACGGATCACCGCGACCGGGGTGTCGGCGAGCGGAGCGATGTGCGCGGTCAGGCCGGCGTTGTTCACCAGCCCCGTCACCACGCCCAGTTCCTCGGCGGCGAGTGCGAACAGACGCTCGACGTCGTCCGGGCCGGACACGTCGGCGGCCACCGTCACGCACCGCGCGCCCTCGGCCCGCACCAGCGACGCGACGTGTTGCGCCGCCTCGTGGTCCCGGCGGTAGCACAGGGCCAGGTCGTGTCCCTGCCGGGCCAATCGGACCGCCACCGCGGCGCCGATCCCCCGCCCCGCACCGGTGACGACAGTGACGCCACGCTCGTTGCTCATGCGCTGATGGTGCCGCAGCGCTCACCGGGTCCTCGAAGCGCCCGGTCCAGGACACCTCCGCCACCCCGGACCGGGCCGGAATGTCGGTACGGCATGGCAGGCTTGGCCGGGTGAGCCGACCCTTGCTGCTCGTGGACGCCGCCAGCCTGTACTTCCGGGCCTTCCACGGCATACCGACCTCGATGACCGCGCCGGACGGGACCCCGGTCAACGCGGT
>JBAUUM010000586.1:0-5319 GCA_049582705.1 Actinocatenispora sp. | reverse complement strand
CGCCGCTACTATCGGTGCCGTGTTGGGGCTTCCGGACGGCATCAAGGCCTGCCTGTTCGATCTGGACGGCGTACTGACCCGCACCGCGGTGGTTCATGCCGCGGCCTGGCGGGAGATGTTCGACGCCTACCTGTCGGAACGGGCCGAACGTGAGCACACGTCGTTCGAGCCGTTCACACAGAGTGACTATGATCGTTACGTGGACGGAAAGCAACGGCAGGACGGCACCCGCTCCTTCCTGGCTTCCCGCGGCATCACCCTGCCTGAGGGGACTCCGGACGACCCGCCGGAGTACGAGACCGTCCGCGGCCTGGGGAATCGCAAGAACGAGACCGTGACCCGACGGATCCGGGAAAACGGTGTCGAGGTGTACCCGGGCTCGGTCCGGTTCCTGCAGGTCACCCGCGAGGCCGGCCTGCGCCGCGCGGTGGTGTCCTCCAGCGCCAACTGCCGCCCCGTCCTCGAGGCCGCCGGCATCGCGGACGCCTTCGAGCAGATCGTGGACGGCGTGGTCGCCGCCCGCGACGGGCTGGCGGGCAAACCGGCACCGGACACGTTCCTGGCCGCGGCGCACGCCCTCGGCGTCAGTCCGGCCGAGGCGGCCGTGTTCGAGGACGCGCTGTCCGGGGTGGCCGCCGGCCGCGCCGGCAACTTCGGCCTCGTCGTCGGCGTCGACCGGGTCGGTCAGGCCGAACAGCTACGCGCCGAGGGCGCCGATCTCGTCGTCGAGGACCTCGCGGAGCTGCTCGTGACACCCGACCCGGGCACCGGCCGCACCGACCAGGGCTGAGCACCCGAGCCGAGCACCCGGCGACACGACACAACCGCTCCGACCGGGTACGCGACCGGCGGAGCGGTCACAGGTGGCCATCCGTCCGCACGGCCGACGGCCCCATCTCGGTACCACCCACAAGCCAACACTTCAGATCGGGAAAACCATGACGACAGGCCGGGCGTACACCGTCGAGCCGTGGCGCCTCCGGGAGCAGAGCCTCGACCTCGACACCATCGCGCAGTCGGAGTCGGTCTTCGCCCTGGCCAACGGGCACATCGGGCTACGGGCCAACCTGGACGAGGGCGAGCCGCACGGGCTGCCGGGCACGTACCTGAACGGCGTGTTCGAGCTGCGCCCACTGCCGTACGCCGAGGCCGGGTACGGCTACCCCGAGTCCGGGCAGACCGTCATCAACGTGACCAACGGCAAGCTGATCCGGCTGCTGGTCGACGACGAGCCGTTCGACCTGCGGTACGGCACCCTGCACTCGCACGAGCGCGAGCTGGACTTCCGGGACGGGGTGCTGCGCCGCGACGCGCGGTGGACCTCCCCCGCCGGCCGGACCATGAAGGTGTCGTCCACCCGGATGGTCTCGTTCACCCAGCGCGCCGTCGCCGCGGTCTGCTACGAGGTCGAGGCCGTCGACGGCCCGGCCCGCATCGTGCTGCAGTCGGAGCTGGTCACCAACGAGCAGCTGCCCGAGCACAACGGGGACCCCCGGGCGGCGGCGATCCTGGAGGCGCCGCTGCGGCCGGAGCACCACGGCGTGTCCGGCGAACGGGGCGCGATCCTGATCCACCAGACCGCGCGCAGCGGCCTGCGGGTGGCGGCCGGGATGGAGCACCGGATCGAGGGACCGGAGAACGTCCACATCACCACCGAGGCGTTCGACGACCTGGCCCGTACCACCGTGACCACCCTGCTGCAGCCGGGGCAGAAGCTCCGGCTGGTCAAGTACATCGCGTACGGGTGGTCGGCGCACCGCTCGGTGCCCGCGCTGCGCGACCAGGTGGCCGCGGCGCTGTCGGCGGCCCGGTTCACCGGCTGGGAGGGCCTGCTGGCCGAGCAGCGCCGCTACCTCGACGAGTTCTGGCAGGGCGCGGCGGTCGAGGTCACCGGCGACACCGAGATCGAGCAGGCGATCCGGTTCGCCCTGTTCCACGTGCTGCAGGCCTCCGCGCGGGCCGAGGAGCGGGCCATCCCCGCGAAGGGGCTGACCGGACCCGGGTACGACGGGCACTCGTTCTGGGACACCGAGGTGTTCGTACTGCCGCTGCTGACCTACAGCGTGCCCGACGCGGTGGCGCAGGCGCTGCGGTGGCGGCACCGCACCCTGCCCATGGCGCGGGACCGGGCCCAGCAGCTCGGGCTGTCCGGTGCCGTGTTCCCGTGGCGCACCATCCGCGGCGAGGAGTGTTCGTCGTACTGGCCGGCGGGCACCGCCGCGTTCCACATCGGCGCGGACATCGCGCACGCGGTGACCCGGTACGTGCGGGCCACCGACGACCGCGCGTTCGAGCGCGAGATCGGCCTGGAGCTGCTCGTCGAGACCGCCCGGATGTGGC
The DNA here is from genome assembly GCA_049582705.1 of Actinocatenispora sp. Classification (GTDB taxonomy): domain Bacteria; phylum Actinomycetota; class Actinomycetes; order Mycobacteriales; family Micromonosporaceae; genus Actinocatenispora. The sequence goes on along the minus strand of JBAUUM010000586.1, from coordinate 2,979 downwards.
GTTCGTTGGGGCATCACGACTCGCACGGGCGGTTCCGCATCGACGGGGTGACCGGTCCGGACGAGTACTCGGCGATCGCGGACAACAACGTCTACACCAATCTGATGGCGCGTCGGAACCTGCGGGCCGCGGCCGACGTGGTCGAGCGGCACGAGCACGAGGCGCACGAGCTGGGCGTGACCGATGAGGAGACGGCCAGCTGGCGGGACGCGGCGAACGCGATGATGGTGCCGTACGACGAGAAGTTGGGCGTGCACCCGCAGGCCGAGGGGTTCACCCACCACGAGCCGTGGGACTTCGAGGACACCGGCGCCCGGTACCCGCTGATGATGCACTTCCCCTACTTCGACATCTACCGCAAGCAGGTGATCAAGCAGGCGGATCTGGTGCTGGCCATGCAGACCTGCCCGGAGGAGTTCACCCCCGAGCAGAAGGCCCGCAACTTCGCCTACTACGAACCGATCACGGTTCGGGACTCGTCGCTGTCGGCCAGTACGCAGGCGATCATCGCCGCCGAATGCGGACACCTGGACCTCGCGTTCGACTACCTGGCCGAGACGGCCCTGATCGACCTGCACGACCTGCACAACAACACCCGTGACGGTCTCCACATGGCGTCGCTGGCCGGTGCGTGCCTCGCGCTGGTCGCCGGCTTCGGCGGGCTGCGCGACCACGAGGAGGGGTTGTGGTTCGCGCCGCGGCTGCCCTCGGGCCTGGCGAAGATCGCGTTCCGGCTGCTGGTGCGCGGCAACCACCTGCGGGTGGAGGTGACCCCGACCGAGGCCACGTACACCCTGGGGGACGGCTCCCCCATCAAGATCCTGCACCACGGGGAGTCGCTCACGTTGCAGCCAGGCAGCCCGGTCCGCCGGCCGATCCCGCCGGCCCCGGACTGGCCCGCGCCGCAGCAGCCGCCGGGTCGGGCGCCGCGCCGTCGGGCGCACGGCGAGGCGCCGATGTCGGCGCACTAGGCACGCCGCTCGGGTGGGCCGGCCACGGGTACGCTCGTCAGCGATGCCACCGGGCCTGCAGCACTCGCTGTTCGACGACCTCGACGGGGGCGGGTTCCAGTCACTCGCCTCCGTACGTCGTTCCGCGTTGCCGCACGGCGCCTGGGTCGACGTACTGCCGGGCTGGCTGCGCGGCGCCGACACGTTGTTCGAGCGGCTCGCCGAGACCGTCCCGTGGCACGCCGAGCGTCGGCACATGTACGACCGGGAGGTCGACGTGCCCCGCCTGCTGTGCTTCTACGACGAGGGTGACCGGTTGCCGGACCCGCTGCTGGCGACGGCGATCTCGTCGCTGACCGGGCACTACGGCACGGAGCTGGGCGAGCCGTTCGTCACGGCCGGGTTGTGCTACTACCGGGACGGCTCCGACAGCGTCGCCTGGCACGGCGACCGGATCGGTCGCGGGCGGACCGAGGACACGATGGTCGCGATCCTGTCGGTGGGCACCCCGCGGGCCCTGTGCCTGCGGCCCCGCTCTGGCGGCAGGACCGTCCGGTACTCGCTCGGTCACGGCGACCTGATCGTCATGGGTGGCTCCTGCCAGCGCACCTGGGACCACGCCATCCCGAAGACGGCCAAACCGGTCGGGCCGCGGATCAGCGTCCAGTTCCGACCGCGTGGCGTGCGCTGAGCGCCCACCGGCACGCTGACAATCAGGACGCCGCCACCCGTGCCGGTCGGTGACCAGGAACCCGGGCCGGGAGTGAACCGTCCGGGCCGCCACTGCGTGTCACCGTTGTCCCATCCACGCCTGGAGGTGGAGACCCATGACTGTGTTGTCACGACGCCCTGCCGAGCTGACGGCGCGGCGGGTCACGGCCGAGGTACTGCGCGGGCTGACCGCGGCGGGGGTACTGCTGTCGGCGGACATCCACCTCGAACTGTGGGTACAGGGATTCCAGCGGATCTCGGTCATCGGACCGTTGTTCATGCTGAACGCGATCGGCGGCCTGGTGATCGCGCTGGCGGTGTTGATCTGGCGGCACTGGCTGCCGACCCTCGCCGCCGTCGGCTTCGGTGCCGCAACATTGGCGGCGTTCCTGATCTCGGCCACGGCCGGCCTGTTCGGGGTGCACGAGACGTTCGGCGGTGCCCCGCAGCAGTTGGCCGGCGCCGCCGACATCCTGACGATCTGTTGCGGTCTCGGACTTCTGGTGACGCAGACGGTGTGGCGCCGGTCCGGTCGATGAGGAGGTCCGAGTGCCCGCGCGAGCCGACGAGCAGTTGCTCCGTGCGCTGTACGACGAGCACGGTGCAGCCCTGTTCGGTTACGTGCTCCGGCTCACCAGCGGTGACCGGGGCTGGGCACAGGACATCGTGCAGGAGGTGATGCTGCGGGCCTGGCGGAACCCGCACGTGCTGCAGAGCGGGCCGATCCGCGGCTGGCTGCACACGGTCGCCCGTAACCTGGTCATCGACCAGTGGCGGGCGAGGCACGTCCGCCCCGAGGTGATGTCGGCGGAGCCGCCCGAACCGAGCACGTCGGACGGTACCGACGAGGCCATGGAGTCCTGGCTGGTCGCCGACGCGCTGCAACGGCTCTCCGCGCAGCACCGTGAAGTGCTCATCGAGTGCTACTACCTCGGTCGGTCCACCGTCGAGGCCGCGGACCGGCTCGGCATACCGGCCGGCACGGTGAAGTCGCGGACCCACTACGCGCTGCGCGCCCTACGGCTGGCGCTGGAAGAAATGGGGGTCATCTGATGACGGGCCCGGTCGGTGACGACGCGTTCCGCAGCTACGATGCGGCGTACGTGCTCGGTGCCCTCACCCCCGCGGAGCGGCACGAGTACGAGCAGCACCTGGTCGGCTGCCGCCGCTGCCGGGAGGCCGTACGGTCCTTCGCGGGTCTGCCCGGTCTGATGTCGCGGGTACGACCCGAGGACTTCACCACCGACGAGGTGCAGCCGCCGCCGGACCTGCTGCCCTCGCTGCTGTCGGCGGCCACCCGGCGCCGGCGGCGGGGACG
>JBAUUM010000585.1:0-8847 GCA_049582705.1 Actinocatenispora sp. | reverse complement strand
GAGGCGCCGGTGGTCGGCGCGGGCGCGGGGGTGCCGTCGGTTCGGGCGACCAGCCGGACGCGCGCGGCGGCGGTCTTGAACAGCGGCTGCTTGGACGCCGGATCCCAGTCGGTGATGGTGGTCTCGTTCGCGGCACGCCCTGCCCCGCCCGGCGGCGGGCCCTCCTGCGTGTCCCAGTAGCCGTAGTGGAAGGGCAGGAACACCATGCCGTCACGCATCGCCGTGACCCGCAGCCGGGCACGTACCGCCCCGCGGGCCGTGACGACCTCGACCAGGTCGCCCTCGCCGAGGCCGAGACGGTCGGCCTCGGCGGCGGAGAGCTCGGCCCACACCTCGGGCGCGGCGGCGTTCAGCTGGGAGACGCGGCCTGTCTTGGTACGGGTGTGGAAGTGGTAGAGGGTGCGGCCGGTGTTGAGCTGGAGCGGGAAGTCCGGCGAGGTGTCCTCGTGCGGCGGGAGATACTCGGCGGCCTTGATGACCGCCTTCCCCTCGGGGTTCAGGGACCGGTACTCGACCGGCTCGACGGACGCGCCGGTGACGAGGTCCTTGCCGTAGCTCTCGCACCGGTCGGGATGCGCCCAGGTGATGCCGTCGGTGTAAAGACGTTCCGTACCGTTCGGCGCCTGGTCGTTGCAGGGCCACTGGATGCCGCTGCCGTCGCGGAGTCGGTCGTAGCTCAGCCCGGTGTAGTCGCAGGGCCGTCCGGCGCTGCACCGTTGCCATGCCTCGAAGGCCGACTCCGCGTCGTGCCAGGTGATCAGCGGTGAGCCGTCCTTGTCGCGGAAGCCCATCCGGGTGGCGTAGTCGAGGAAGATGTCCAGATCGGGCCGCGCCTCCCCGGGCGGGTCGACTGCCTTGTCGGACAGGTGCACCGTGCGGTCCGCGTTGGTGAAGGTGCCGGTCTTCTCGCCCCAGGTCGCCGCGGGCAGGACCACGTCGGCGAACTGGGCGGTCTCCGTGATGTAGAGGTCCTGTACCACGACGAACAGACGCTCCTGGTCCAGGATGCGGCGGATCCGGGACAGCTCGGGCAGGGACACGGCGGGATTGGTCCCGCTGATCCACAGCATCCGGATGGAGCCCTGTTCGGCGTACCGGAACATCTGCATTGCGGGGGTGGGCGGGGCGTAGTGCGGGATCTGCTGCGGCGTCACGTTCCACACCTTCGCCAGGTCGGCGACGTGCTCGTCGTTCTGCCAGTTCCGGAAGCCCGGCAGGTCACCGTTCGCGCCGCACTCGCGGGTGTTCTGCGCCGTGGGCTGGCCGTTCATCTGCAGTACGCCGGCGCCGGGCCGACCCAGCATGCCCCGGATCAGGTGCAGGTTGTTGACCTGCACGGCGGCGGCGGTGGCCTGGTGGGACTGGTAGACGCCCTGAAGGACGGTGGACACCAGCCGTTCGGCGGCACCGATCAGCTCGCCCGCCCGCTCGATCGACGCGGCGGGCACGTCGCAGATCCCGGCCGCCCACCGCGGGGTGCACCCGTCCACTCGTTCCACCAGCTCGTCGAAGCCGACCGCGCGATCTGCAAGGAAGCGGTGGTCGACCCGGTCGGTACGGATGATCTCGTGCAGCAGGGCGTTGAGCAGCGCCACGTTGGTGCCCGGCCGGGGCGCCAGATGCACCGCGGCGTGCCGGGCCACCCGAGTTGCTCTGGGGTCGACGCACACCAGCCGCGGCGGTGCCGAGCCCGCCAACCGGTCGAGGATCCGCATCCACAACACCGGCTGGGTCTCGGCCATGTTGTGACCGAACAGCGCGATGACGTCGGCGTCGTCCAGGTCGCGGTACGAGCCGGGCTGCCCGTCGCAGCCGAACGTCTCCTTCAGCGCCTCGGCCGCCGTGGCGGTACACAACCGGGTATTGCCGTCCAGGTGGTTGGTGCCGATTCCGGCGCGGGCGATCACGGCGAGCGTGTAGTACTCCTCCAGGAACAGCTGGCCCGTGGTGTAGAACCCGATCGACCCGGGCCCCCGCTCCGCCAGCAGCTCGTCGGAGCGGGTCACGACGCGTCCCATGGCCGTGTCCCAGTCACACTCGACGAGGCGGCCGCCGTCGCGTACGAGGGGGCGCCGGAGCCGGTCCGGGGAGGCGTTGGCCTGCCAGCCGAACAGGTCCTTGGGTCCGAGGCGGCCACGGTTGACCCGGTCCGCCACCCGTCCCCGCACGCCCACCATCCGCCCGTTGCGGACGGCGATGTCCATCGCGTCGCCGTTGGAGTGCAGCAGCGACGCGGACTGCACCCACCGTTCGACGTCCGCCGCGGCGACGCCGTCCCGGAGGTACATGTCCCGGCGTACCGGCCACTCGTCACCCGGCCCGTACGGGGTGCGCTCACCCCAGGGTTCCGCGATGCGGTCCGTCGAACCGTCCATCCGTACCTCCACGCCGCCGTCAGATCACCGGTGGGTACCCCGGGAGCGACCTCCTCATGCGCTCGGCGTCGCCGCGAAGGAACGCCCCGGATGGCTAACCGTCGGCGAAGTCGATCCGGTCCGCGGGCAGCAGCGCCGCACCCATGTTGCGTTCCATCATGCGCAGCGCGGCGTCCGCGAGATCCTGGTGGATGTGCGCGACCGCATCGCGTGCCACGGTCACCTCGATGTGCCGGATGTGCGCGTCGAGTGCGGAGTACAGCACGCACTGCTCGGTGACCTGCCCGCAGAGCACGACACGGCCCACCCCCTGCTGGGCGAGCAGGTACTCCAGCGGCGTCTGGTAGAAGATCGAATGCCGCGCCTTGACCACAAACAAGGACGTATCGTCCGGACGGATCGGCTCGACGAGGTCGGCGTGCCGACCCCGCAGGGCGACGTCGAGGAGCTCGTCGTGGTGCGAGCGCCACCTGCCGAAGTTGTCGTTGACGTAGATGACGTCCGCATCCTGCTCCCGGGCACGGCCCAGCAGGGTACGCATCGCGGGGATCGCCTCGCGGACGGCGGGGACCAACGCTTCGGCGTCGACATGCTCGTACGGGTTGATCATGTCGATGACGACCAGGGCAGTGTTCGGCATGATGGGCCAGACTGTAGACGCTGCTGGCGGCCGGCACCGGCGGATCGGTCAAGGTCAGGGGGTGAGCAGTACCTTGATGGCGCCGTCCCGCTTCTGTTGGAAGGTCTCGTAGCCCTCCGGCGCGCGGGACAGTGGCAGATGGTGGGTTGCCAGATCCATCACGCCGAGCGGGTCGCTGTCATCGGTGACCAGCGGCATGAGCGTGTCGGTCCACCGGCGTACGTGGGCCTGCCCCATTGCCAGCCGGATGCCCTTGTCGAACATCTGCAGCATCGGCAGCGGGTCGGCGGCGCCGCCGTACACGCCGCTGATGGAGATGGTGCCGCCGCGGCGCACCGTGTCGATGGCCTGGTTGAGCACCGCCATGCGGTCCACCCCGGCCCTGCGCATGAGCTTCGCCGCCGCGCCGTCGGGCAGCAGACCGGTCAGCTTGTGCGCGACCTTGCCGACCGGAGAGCCGTGGGCCTCCATGCCGACAGCGTCGATGACGGAGTCGGTACCGCGACCGTCGGTCATGTCCCGGACGGCGTCGGGGACACTGTCGCACTCGCGCAGGTCGAGAACCTCGATACCGTTGCGGCGGGCCATCTCCAGCCGTTCGGGGACCAGGTCCACGCCGATGGGACGGAAGCCCCGGTGCCGGGCGATCCGGGCGCTCATCTGGCCGATCGGGCCAAGACCGAACACGGCGACGCTGCCACCCTCCGGGACCGCCGCGTACTCCACCGCCTGCCACGAGGTCGGCAGCACGTCGGACAGGTACAGGAACCGTTCGTCGGGCGGTCCTTCGGGAACCTTGACCGGACCGAACTGGGCCTGGGGTACCCGCAGCAGTTCGGCCTGGCCACCGGGCACCTGGCCGTACAGCTTCGTGTAGCCGAACAGCGCGGCCCCGCAGCCCTGCTCGCGGACCTGGGTGGTCTCACACTGCGCGAACAGGCCACGGCGGCACATCCAGCAGTGCCCGCAGGAAATGTTGAACGGCACAACCACCCGGTCGCCGGGACGCAGGTTCTCGACCTCGGGCCCCACCTCCTCGACGATGCCCATCGGCTCGTGGCCGAGGATGTCACCCTCGGCCAGGAACGGGGCGAGTACCTCGTACAGATGCAGATCCGAGCCGCAGATCGCGGTGCTGGTCACCCGGATCAGCGCGTCGGTCGGTTCCTGGATCTTCGGGTCTGGTACCTCGTCGACCCGGACGTCCTTGGCCGCATGCCACACCAGTGCCTTCACGGGCCACTCCTCTCATCCCTGTACGGCTACCCGATTGGACCGGCGGCATACGTGCAATGTCGCGCTCCCTTCGTGTCCGGCGCACGCGCGGGCGACAACTCGGTACGAGCGTTTGCGTGCGCTCGCCACGCGGGTAGCGGCGGGTATGGCCGACGAATCGGAGACACCCCAGGAGTACCCGGGGCACACCGCCCACATGGACCCCGAGCCGCACGACGAGATGCGCGACTACAGCGGTCGCGGGCTGCTGACCGGCCGCCGGGCACTGATCACCGGCGGCGACTCCGGGATCGGCCGTGCCGTCGCCGTCGCCTTCGCCAAGGAAGGCGCCGACGTCGCCATCTCATACCTGTCGGAGGACACCGACGCCGAACACACCCGAAACCTGGTCGAACAGACCGGGCGGCGCTGCCTGACCCTGCCCGGCGGCCTCGCCGACGAGCAACGGTGCAGACGCGTCGTCGAGCAGACCGTGCACGCGTTCGGCGGGCTGGACCTGTTGGTCAACAACGCCGCGTACCAGTCACCGGCGGACGACCTTACCGAGATCTCCGACGAGCAGTGGACGCACACCTTCGACGTCAACATCCACGCGTTCTTCCGGGTGACCAAGGCGGCGCTGCGCCATCTGCCGGACGGCTCCTCGATCATCAACACCTCCTCGATCAACGGACTTCGAGGCAACAGCACGCTGATCGACTACTCCGCGACCAAGGGCGCGATCCTCGCCTTCACCTACTCGCTGGCCCAGTCGTTGACCGAGCGGCGGATCCGGGTGAACTGTGTCGCGCCCGGCCCGGTGTGGACTCCGCTGATCCCCGCGACCCTCCCGAAGAGCAAGGTCGAGCACTTCGGCGAGCAGGTACCGATGGGGCGCGCCGCGCAGCCCGATGAGATCGCCCCGTCGTACGTCTTCTTCGCCAGTGACCGGCTCTCCTCGTACTACACCGGCGAGGTACTGGCGCCGATCGGTGGCGAGACCCTGCCCGGCTGACACCGTGGAGGAGTCTCGGACGCTGCCCCGCGAGCCTGTCGTGCGCCCAGCGGTGTCGAGTGCGCGGGCGCCACGGCCCCGCATGCTCAGCGCCGCGCCCGCTCGTCGAACGGCAGCGCGGTGCGCAGACTCGGATGATCCACCTGCCACGCCTCGGTGAGCTCTGTGCCAAACCTGGTCTCGAGGAAGGCGGTCGCGTCGATGCCCCATACGACGTCGCGTGCCAGGTCTGGCTCGCGATGCAGCAGATCCGCTACCACCTCGTGCCGCATGACCTGTTCGTGGACGGCGTCTGCCTCGACGTGTTCGGCGTAGAAGTGTGTGCACGCCGCGTCGGCGTCCATGCGCTCCAGCGCGCGGACCAGGCGCCGGGCGGACGGTGGAGTGCCGATCTCCGCGGCGGCGAAGTGCCCGACCAGCGCGCCACGCATTGTCCGGTGCAGGCCGAACAGGGACATCATGTTGACCACGGCCAGCATCGAAGCCGGTACGTCGTCGACGTATCGGCCGTATCCGTCGTCAAGGCCCGCGCCGCGCAACAGGTCGGCGAACAGGGTCGCGTGCACCCGCTCGGCCCGGCCGGCGCCGAACTCGTCGTACTCCACGGCGACCAGCGCGGCCTTGGCCTGACCCTGGAGCCGGGGGATGACCCACGCGTGCGGGTCCGCCTCCTTCAGGTGGTACACGGACCGGTGTGCGAGGTATTCGCGCATCTGCCACCAGTGCCCGTGGCGTTCCAGATACGCCGCGGGCCCTGTCGGTTCCACGGGCTCGGTCAGCAGATCGTCGAGTGCGGACGCCACGTCCGGGTGCGGGGTGACGTCACGTCGCAACGCCTCGCCGAAGAGTCGTTCGAGCCGACCGCGCAACCGCAACAATGTGGGGTGCCATTCCCAGTCGGGGTCGACATCGCGATAACCCCGATAGTGCAGTTCGTAACAGGTGTTCAACGCCAGTTGCGCGTCGTCGCCGTAGGGGTCGGCAGGAACGGCGGCCACGGCAAGAGCATCCGCACGGTCGCAGGCCAGCGCCTCGATCACTGCGGCCGATGCCGGTCCACGGGGCCGGGGCAACGCGGGAGCACCGGACACGGCCGTCGGCGTCACGGTAGCGGACATCCACGCCGGATACCCGGCGGCCGGGCGCGCAAACGACGGGTCCGCTCATCCATCCGGGTGGCACGCTCTCGCCAACCATGCGATGGCCGCGTCCGGGTCGCCGGCGTTGCGCTGACGGTCGGCGCCGGTACCGTCCCGCACCAGTCGGTTCAGGCCGGCCCTGACCGTGGCCTCGTCTCCCACTTCGCGTAACGCCGGCGTGACGTACTCGACCAGCCGCCACGCCTGGTCAACGGCGCGGATCCGGCGTGCGCCCGAAATGTCGATAGCCGCCCCCGCCAGCCCGTGACGCGCCGCCGACCACAGCGCCGCAGCCGCCACCGTACGCGGAGCGTCCGGTGCCGGCCGCCCAGCCTCCAGGTCCACCAGCGCTGTACGGACCAGTGCACGACTCAACGCCGCCTGGAGCACCGCGTCCTTCACGGTGACCGCCGCGTCGGCCACCCGAAACTCCACCGTGGGAAAACGTTCGGAGGGGCGGACGAGCCAAAAACTCATCGACCGGTCGGCGAGCACTCCGCAGTCCACCAGCCGGTCGACCTCGCGGTCGTACGCGAGAGCGGAGCCGAACGTCGGCGGTATCCCCCAACCCGGGAAGCGGGACTGCAGGACGGCGCGCCAGCTGTGGTATCCGGTGTCGACGCCGCGATCGAACACCGAGTTCACCGAGAGCGCCAGCAGTGTCGGCAGCCACGGGGCGACCCGGTTCATCACGGCGACGGCGGTGTCCCGGTCGGGTACGCCCACGTGTACGTGGCATCCACAGGTCTGGTAGTCGCGGATCACACCCTCGTACAGCTCTCGGATGGTCTCGAAGCGCACTCCGGGCGTGAAGCAGGCATCCCGTCCGGTGGAGCGGACGGGATGCCCGACAGGCAGTAGCCAGTCGCCCGCCTTGCGAGCGCCGACGGCGAGCAGTCCACGGGCGGCAGCTAGCTGATCCCGCAGATCCGTGATGTCCACGCAGACCGCGCTGGCCGCCTCGACCTGGCTGAGCGTCAGTTCGTGCTTGAGCACCGCTGGATGAGCGCCGCCCGCCCCGGCGCACACGGCGAGAACCCGGACCGCGTCCGCCGCTGGAAGCCCGGTGGCCGGATCGACGAGCAGGAACTCCTCCTCGACCCCGATCGTCATGCCCTCGCCCACCGTCTGCCTCCCGTGGGTTCGGCCGGCGCCGCCTGACCGGGCCTGCGTGGGGCGACCATTCGCCGATGGGGTCCGGTGCCCATCGTAGTGAGCCGCCGGCGCTCCGACCTGGAAGTTGGAATGCCGGTGCTGTGCCGGAATTCGCCCGGTGGCGTGCTTCCTGCCGCCCTGCGGCTCCAGGTCCCGCTCTTGCGGGTGACGTCTCGCCGCGCCCACCAAAGAGCCGGCCAGTCGCCGTTTGTTGCGGAGCCGCCGAGGTATCCGACCATGATGAGGTTGTTCAGCATGCCCGGGGTGTACGCGCCTCAGCGGGACACCGTGCTGCTCGCCCGGGCACTGCTGTCCGAGTCGCTTCCGTCGAACGCACACGTGCTCGACATCGGCACCGGCACCGGTGTGCTCGCCCTGCTCGCCGCCCAGCACGGGGCGGACCGCGTCACCGCGGTGGACGCCTCCGGCCGGGCCGTGCTCACCGCGCGGATCAACGCCCGCCTGCGAGGCCTCTCGGTGGACGTCCGGCACGGCGACCTGTTCACAGCCGTGCCTGACGGAAGGTTCCATCTGATCCTGGCGAACCCGCCGTACGTCCCCGCGCCGGCCACGCACCGTCCGTCCCGACGCAGCGACGCCCGCTGGGACGCGGGCGCGGACGGCCGCCGGGTCATCGACCGACTCTGCACCGAGGTCGCCGACAGGCTCGGCCCGGGTGGCGTGTTCCTGATGGTCCAATCGGGCGTCTGCGGGGTCGCAGCGTCCTTGGCGCGGCTGTCCGACAGCGGCATGGACGCCGACGTGATCAGCCGGATCCACCAACCGTTCGGGCCGGTCCTGCGGCGGCGCGCCGACTGGCTCGCCGCACGGGGGCGCATCCCCGTCGGCGACGTGCACGACGAACTGGTGGTGATCCGTGCCCAGCACACCCGGTGACGCCCGCCGGATCCGCATCGACCCGCACGGACCGATGATGATCGACGGCCCGGTCGAGGTGGTCCTCGCCGACGGTACGACCGTGCGATCCGACCGGTTCCAGGTCGCGGTGTGCACGTGCCTGCGCAGCCACAGCTATCCCTGGTGCGACACGAGCCACCGTCGCCGCGTGCGGACCGTGCCGCGGGACGATCCGACCCCTCCGTGACCGGTGACCCCGACGACAGCGTGCGGAGCGACGTAGGTGCCGCGCACACGCGGAGCCGCTGGCGCCGGTCGCCGGCCATCGACGGAAGATCGTCCGACGCACGGTCGTCCCGCCCCGGTCAGTCGGTCTGGCAGCGCGGGCAGCGGACGGTGCCGCGACCGGCGACGCGTTCCCGGAGCAGCGGGCGACCGCAGCGCGGGCAG
>JBAUUM010000584.1:0-4682 GCA_049582705.1 Actinocatenispora sp. | reverse complement strand
TGTCGGTGTTGGCGGAGTATTCGCCGGAGTATCCGTGTTTGACGTCGGGGATGGTGGCGTTGCAGCGGCGTATTTCGGATGCGTTTGGTACGGGGCGGTTGCATATTTCGTTGGAGATCACGCGGGATAGTGGGAAGTACGTGGCTGGTGATGAGCCGCAGAACCTCTCCGACATCGGCCCGAAGTGCTGGGGACTGCCGGACAACCCACCGCAGCCGGCACCCGAGGCGCCGGTGCCGGACGGCTACGACCGCTCCATCGACCACGGCGGTCCCCTCTTCGGCCTGCCGCAGGTGCCCATTGTGGACAGTCCCGAGGTGCCGGCGGATCCGTCCGGCGGCGCGGGTGGCGGCGGCGAGGACCTGACGATGGGGTACTCGGGCACCAGCGAGGAGCGCCACGTGGTCAACCCGCTGGTCGCGGCGGCGACCGGTCGTGACGTGACCCGGCTCGGCGACATCGACGACCTGCTGTGGGGCCCCCTGATGCGCGGAGCGGTGGTCAACGCGCGCTGAGCGCCCGCCCCGTCAGTCGAGGAAGCCACGCACCGCGGCGTTGAGCGCGTCCGGGTGGCGCATCGGCACCGAGTGGTGCGACACGCCGGGCAGCACCACGACCCGGGCGTCGGGCAGCAACCGCTCGGCATTGCGGGCGACCCGGGCGATGTCGTGCTGCCGGCTGTGCTCGGCGAGCAGCAGGAGCGTCGGCGTGCGCAGCGACCGGATCCGGTCCGCCGCCGGGGCCGGGCCGGTCACGACGCGGGAACTGGAGAACGCCACGGCCGACGCGGCCAGCTCCAGCGCCTGCTCGTCGACGCCGGCCGCGCCGCTCTCCCAGGTCAGGAAGCCGCGTACCCGCCGGGGGTTCGGCCGCAGCAGCATCGGCAGCGCGCGCAGCAGGTAGCGGGGGCTGATGCCGGCGAAGCACCGGGTCGGTTCCAGCAGTACGAGTCGACGAACCCGCTCCGGCGCGTGCAGGGTGTAGCCGAGCGCGATCCAGCCACCGTACGAATGCCCGCACAGGTCCACATCGGACAGTTTCAGTCCGGACAGCAGCTCGTCGAGCCAGGTCATCAGGTCCGACGGGGTACGCAGCGGCAGCCCGTCGTGGACGCTGCGACCCGCGGCGCCGATCTGGTCGACCGCGTACACCCGGTGCCGCGCGGACAGCTCGGCCACGTTGGCGAACCACATCGTCGAGTCGGTGCCACCGCCGTGCAGCAGGACCAGTGCCGGCCCGTCGGCCGGCCCGCACACGTTGACCCGGGTACTGCCGTACCGCGAGGGCACGTCCAGCTTCTCGACCGGTACCGGCCAGCGGGCCAGCATGGCGTCGTACGCGGCGTAGAAGTCGCGCTCCGCCTCGGCACTGGGGAAGGGTGGCACGGTCCGGTGTTGTTGAGCGGCGTCGTCGACCACGGTCACCTCGCTGCTTCGGCGGTACACGCCCCGAATCGGTACCGGCCCTCTCGCATTGTCGCCGAGCGCGGCGGCGTGCTCCCGGGCGACCCCGCGTCGGTCAGCGGGCGCCGAGGACCGCCCGGTAGAACGCGGCCTCGATGAACTCGATGAGCCGGTCGCGGTCCACCGGGCCGGCCGGCGACCAGGAGATGATGGCCTCCTCGGTCAGCGCGAGCCAGGCCCGTACGGCGATGGGCAGCAGCGGATCGTCGGCCACCCCGCCGAGCTCGGTGACGCCGTTCATGATCCGTTCCACCAGCGACGCGCGGGTGCCGTCGAAGATGGCCCGCATGGAGGCGTCGCCGCTGGCGGCGCCGCGTACCAGGGACAGGTAGAGGTCACGCCGGGCGGAGACGTAGTCGACGGAGTCCTCGACGGAGGCGCGCAACTGCGCGGCCGGCGGCAGCGCCGGGTCCGGCTCGGTGCGGGTCAGCAGGTCTGCCGCGGCGGCCTCGACGACGGCGAGCTGGAACCGGCGTTTGGAGCCGAAGTAGTGGAACAGCAGGGCACGCGAGATGCCGGCCCGCTCGGCGACGGCCTCGACACTGAGGTCGTGCAGGCCGCTCTCGGACAGCGCGCGCAGGCCGATCTCGACGAGCTGGGCGCGCCGGGCGTCCGGGTCGAGCCGGGTCCTCCGTGGGCTGGTCACCACTCCATCGTGCCGTGGACTTGACGTTCCGGTCCAACCGACCTAGCTTATTGACTAACGGTCAATAAGCTTCTCCCCCGAGAGCAGAAGCCATGAACGAACACCGCGACGTGCTCATCGTCGGCGCCGGGTTCGCCGGCCTCGGCACCGCCATCCGGCTGGCCCAGCGGGGCCACCGCGACTTCGCCATCCTGGAACGCGCGGACGAGATCGGCGGCACCTGGCGGGACAACTCCTACCCGGGCGCCGCCTGCGACGTACCCTCGCACCTCTACTCGTTCTCCTTCGCGCCCAACCCCGCCTGGAGCCGGTCCTTCTCCCGGCAGCCGGAGATCCAGGAGTACCTGCTCGACTGCGCCCGGCGGTACGACCTGCGGCCGCACCTACGGCTCGGTCACGAACTGCTCGACGCGACGTGGGACGCCGAGGCCGCACGGTGGCGGGTACGGACCAGCCGGGGCGACTTCACCGGTCGGATCCTGGTGGTGGGCGCCGGCCCGCTGAGCGAACCGCGCCGGCCCGAGCTTCCCGGCCTGGACGACTTCGCCGGCGCCGTCTTCCACTCCGCGCAGTGGGACCACGAACGGTCGCTGGCCGGCCGGCGGGTCGCCGTGGTCGGCACCGGCGCCTCCGCGATCCAGTTCGTGCCCCAGATCGCGCCGGACGTGGCGCGGCTGCACGTCTTCCAGCGCACCCCACCGTGGATCATCCCGCGCGCCGACCGGGCCATCACGAACGCCGAACGGTGGCTGTTCGCACGGGTCCCCGCCGCCCGGGCGATGGTCCGGGCCGGCATCTACAGCGTCCGGGAGAGCCTCGCGGTGGGACTGACCCTGCGCCCACCGATCCTCACCGCGCTGGCCAGGGTCGCCGCCGGGCACCTGCGCCGGCAGGTGGCCGACCGCGACCTGCGCGCGGCGCTGCTGCCCGACTACCAGATCGGCTGCAAGCGGATCCTCATCTCCAACGACTACTACCCCGCCCTGACCAGGGACAACACCGAGCTGGTCACGTCCGGGATCGAGCAGGTCGAGGCGCACGCGATCCGCACCGCCGACGGGCGGCGACGCGAGGTGGACACGATCATCTTCGGCACCGGCTTCGAGGCGACCCGCCCGCCCATCGCCGACCGGCTCACCGGGCGCGACGGGCTGCGTCTCGCCGACGCCTGGCGCGACGGCATGCGGGCCTACCGCGGCACCACGATCGCCGGGTTCCCGAACCTGTTCATGCTCGTCGGCCCCAACACCGGGCTCGGGCACAACTCGATGGTGTACATGATCGAGTCGCAGCTCAACTACGTCATGGACGCCCTGGACAAGATGGCGCGCCACGGCGTCGAGGCGGTCGAGGTGGACCGCGGCGCCGAGCACGCGTACAACGAGCAGCTGCAGCGTCGGCTCGCGCCGACCGTCTGGAACGTCGGCGGCTGCGCCAGCTGGTACCTCGACCCCAACGGCCGCAACACCACGCTGTGGCCGTCGTTCACGTGGCGGTTCCGCCGCCTGACGCGGACCTTCGACCCACGCGGCTACCACCTGCTCAGCGCGGGTGCCGAGCAGAAGGAGGTGCCATGGCCACCGCGGACACCCGTGGCGTGACCGCCGCCGACGGCACCCTGCTGCACGTCGCCGTCGACGGCGCCAAGGACGCCGGACGGACCATCGTGCTGGCGCACGGATGGTCGCTGTCGCACCGGTCCTGGGATCCCGTGGTCCGGGCGCTGCGGCTGTTCGAGCCGCCGGAACGGCTGCGGATCGTCGCGTACGACCAGCGGCACCACGGCGGGTCGGCCCGCGGCGACAGCGAACTGGACCTCGACCTGCTCGGCGACGACCTGCACCGGGTGCTCGACGCGGTGGTACCCACCGGAGCGTTCGTACTGGGCGGGCACTCGATGGGCGGGATGACCATCATGGCGCTCGCCGCGCGGTATCCGGAGCTGATCGCGTCCCGGGTGTCCGGCGTCGCGCTCGTCTCCACCTCGGCCGGCGGCCCCAGCCCCCGACCGAACCCCACGCTGCGGTGGCTGACCGGGCCGGCGCTGGACTTCGCGCTGCGCCACCACACCGCCGTGGAGCGGTTGCGGCGGCTCAGCTCCCCCGCGATGCCGGTACACCGGCGGGCCGCGGCCCGGATGCTGTTCGGCGCGACCACCGCGCCCGAGGTCGTCCGCGCCGGCACCGAACTGATCGCGGCCACCCCGATGCGTACCGTCCTGGAGTTCTGGCCGGCGCTGGAGAGCCACGACAAGACCGCCAGCCTGGAGCCGCTGGGCGCGGTGCCGGTCGAGATCGTGGTCGGCAGCCAGGACCGGCTCACCCCGCCCCGGCGCGCCCGGTACCTGGCCGAACGCATCGACGGGGCCCGCCTCACGGAACTGCCCGGCCACGGCCACATGCTCACCCTGGAAAGTCCCGAACTGCTGGCCCGCACGCTGCTGTCGTTGGCCGGCGTGCCCTCCCCCACTCCCGCGAGGTGAGCCGTGTCCCGGTCGCTGCGTGACTCCGTCGTGTTCATCACCGGCCCGGCCCGCGGCATCGGCGAGCGGACCGCGCGGCTCGCCGCGCAGC
>JBAUUM010000583.1:0-2711 GCA_049582705.1 Actinocatenispora sp. | reverse complement strand
AGCGGAACTTTTCTCGCTACGGGCCTCTGCCAACAACGCCCTGGCCAGGCCCCTGCACATCCGGCGAAACGCTGACGCCGTGCTTGTCGTCGGCGCTGCGCTGTCACCAGGCCGGCACATTCGTCCGGCGGCATCGTCGGCAGGGCTGCGCACCCGACTCAGGCGGCGAACCGGAATGGCCACATCTGGTAGGCCCCCACCTCCCAGGAGGCTGCCTGGCCGTCGGCTTCTTCATCGGCCACGTCGTCCGTACCGACCGCGCATCCAGTCCACTGGCAGCGTAAGATCCACAGTCCATTTTGATATTTACCGCTGCTGCCTCGATGAGCGTGTCGGGGTCTGTAGCTGGGCGATCAGTAGATCGGCCAGTGTGATGGTGTCGTCGTTGGGTTCGGCGTCGATCTCGTTGAGCGCTTGGGCCAGTCGACGACGTAGGGCTCGGATCTGCTCGGGCTGGCGGAGCGTCGCGTGGGCACGCATGGCCTGCCGGTACAGCTCCTCCACATACGGGTTGTGGTCGATGGCCTCATGCAGCACGCTCAGCTGTTGCTGCGGGAAATCGATCAGAGCGTCAGCGAGCGCGAGGTAGACGTCGAGGGCCTGCTGACGGACGGCTTCGCGGTGCGGTTCGATCCAGTCGTAGTCGCAGCCATCGGCCAGTGGCCCGGCGTAGAAGGCGGCGGCGCGGCGCAGTGCCGCGATCCGGGTCTGGGGGTCGGTGGCGCGCTCCGCGTCGCGGATCGCGGTGCGCATCTGCCACAGGTCGACCTGCACGGTGTCGGTGTTGAGCGAGTACCGGCCGCGGGGGTGGGTGAGGTGGCTGCGTTGACCGCCGGTACGGCGCATGGTGGCACGCAGGTCGGAGATGTAGGTGTAGAGCCGGCCGTGGGCTTTGCTGGTTGGGGCGTCGGGTAGCAGGTCGTCGAGGATCGCTTCAACGGTGGCTTGGCCGTCGTGGACGGCGAGATACACCAGCAGTTCGAGGGATTTCTTGCGTAGTGGTGGTGTCGTGGCGTCCACGATGCGTGGCTCTCCCAGCACCTCCACGGCCACCCGGCCGACCGGTTGCTGGTCGGTCGCCTCGGCAGCGCCAGGCTCGTCTGCCGGTTGCGGTTCATCGTGATCGGCTGTGGTCGTGTCCTGGGCCTTCTGTGCCGGGTCTGCGGCCTGTGGGGCGCTGTCGGTCGATGGTGTCGCCGTGGCGGGGGTGGTGGGGTCTGGTGGCTGTCCGGCGTGGGACTCGGCGAGGGTGACGAGCAGGTAGGCGGTCTGGGCCGGGGTGAGTGTCGCCAGTCGCCCCAGACCGGTCCGGCTGGCGCGCTGCGCATCGTCGCCTGTGTTGGGGGTGGTGGTGCCGTCGTCGGCGACCGCGATGGTGTCGCCGTCGGGCCAGTCGCCGAGCAGGACGCCGTGGATGTCCAGGCGTTGGCCTTGGGCCAGGAGCGCGGCCAGCCGGGTGCGCTGGCCTGCGGTGGGTGCCTGCGCGAGTAGCAGGATGGGCGGCAGCGGCTCTTCGGCGGGGTCCACTTCACGGAGCGCGGTGACGGTGTCGAGATCGTGGGTGTGCAGCAGCCGGCTGCGGTGCAGTGTCTGGGCTTCCAGGAGTTCGAGTGCGTCGTCCAGGCTGTTGGTGACGGTGAGCCGCGGCGTGGCCGGTGGTGGTGTCGTGGTGGCGAGTAGTGCTGCGGCGGTCGGCGCGGGAAGGATCGCCCAGGTGCGGGCGTCCGGGTCGTCGCGGCCACCAGCGGCGAGGCCAGCGGCGAGGAATCCGCGGGCGGCGGCGGGGGCGCCGGGGCCGGTCAGCCCGAGCCCGGCAGGCGGCCACACCTGCTGAAGCGGGTGCGCCAGGGAGGGCACCACCGGCCAGGACGCCGCCGACTGGTTCGCGTCGAGCGTGTCGTCGTGCTGCTGGTCGGCCTGGGTTTCGACACGGTCCTCGTGCTCGTCGCGGCTGGCGTCGTCGTTCGGGCTCGACGAACCGGTGTCGTGCGCGGTGGTGCTGTCGGGGTCAGGGCCGTCGACGTCCTCGGGGCCGTTCGACTCGGCCTGGTCAGTGCTGTCGCCGTCAACCGGCCGGACCAGGGCATCGATGTCGGCGTCGTGGTCATCACCGGCGACGGTATCCACGCGTCGGCGCAGTGCCCGGCGAATCTGGTCAACCACCTTCGGCATGGGTGCCAGGTCCGGGTCGTCGAGCCGCAGATCGGCCGAGAGCGGGCGACGGGTGTAGCGGCGGCGCCGGTACGCCCACACCAGCCCGACCGCGGCGGCGATCGCGGTGGCCAGGCCGAGGTCGACCCAGCTGCCATCGGGCAGCGCGATGCCCGGCCAGTCGGGGGATGCCGAGGGCTCGTCCGTGGGTGGGCTGTCGCCGCCCGGAGGTGGGGTGGCCCTCTGCGCGGGGTCCTGGGCGGGTGTGCTGGTCGGTGCCGGGAGCGCGGTGTGGGACGCGGTGGCCGGTGGGCTCGGCGACGCGTGGGGTGGCTGATCGTTGCTCGGCCGTGCCGAGTCGGGGTCGCGACGGGGCGGCGGCCGATGCGGTGGGGCAGGCGTCGACTCGTTGTCAGGGATGGTGAGTGTCCAGCTCGGGTAGATCAGGTCCGGGTCGCGGAACCGGCGGCCGTCCGGTTCGAGCCGGCCGGTGTTGGCCGCGGCGATCGTCGTGTACCGCAGGGGGTTGCCGGTCTCGTCGTCGGCGATGTCCCACAGCG
>JBAUUM010000582.1:0-10937 GCA_049582705.1 Actinocatenispora sp. | reverse complement strand
GGGTCGGGCACTGACCTTCGAGGTCGGTGCCCGGCCCTCAGCGTCCGAGCCGTCGTACCCGCCCGTCGGGCGCCCCCCACGTATGTGCCTGCCCGCGTCGACCCTGTGGGTGGCGTGGCGTGGTGTGGCCTGGTTCGGCGAGGCGTGGCGTGGCGTGGCGTGGCGTGGCGTGGCGTGGCGTGGCGAGGCCTGGTTCGGCGAGGCGTCAGGTGTCGAAGGCCCAGGCGCGGACGTCGCGGGCCGGGCGGTAGCCGACCCGCTGGTAGAGCCGGTTCGAGATCGGATTCGACAGGTCCGCGTAGAGCAGGCACCGCTCCGCCCCGGCGTCCAGCGCACGCTGGCTCGTGGCCGCGACCATCGCGCTCGCGTACCCACGTCCGCGCAGCTCGGGTGGGGTGTAGACGGCGCTGACCCGGACCACGCCGGCCACCGGCCGGGAGACGTAGTTCATCGCCACCGGTCGCCTGTCGCTTTCCTCCCACACCCACACCAGCCCGGGCTGCTGGAGCCGGCGGCGCACGATCTTGCCCAGGTCGCCGGCGCTGCCCGGGTCCACCTCCTGGTGGAACTGGCGTGCCCAGGCGACCAGCAGTTCCGTCTCCTCCCCGTCGGGGGCGCGCAGCCGGCCCGGCACGCCGGGTGGCGGGACGACCGTGTCGAGGACGTAGATGCACTGCGCCATGCCCGCCGTACCGGACGTGCCGCGGGCCGCGCCGTACCGCTCGGCGAACGCCGTGCTGGCCTCCGACGGCCCGGTCACCTCGGGCACGTCCAGCCCCTCGGACGCGCAGTGGTCGGCCAACGCGACGGCCGCCTTGTCATCCATCTCACTGAGCAGCAGGGGCCGCCGCGGCGGCGTGCGCAGGGCGACGCCGCGCAACTCACCGTCGTCGCCGTGCACCCGCAGCCACCAGGCGTCGGGTTCGACCGGGTCGATGCCGGCGAGCCGGCTGGCCAGCATGACGATGACGATGTTGTTGAGCGCCGGCGACCGTTCCAGCCAGGGCAGGACCCGCTCGGCGAAGTCGGTGAGGGAGGTGTCGTGATGGACTCGCATGCGCGCGATTGTCTTCGTCCCGCACAACACGCGCACCCGAGAATCGGACCGCCGGGCGGATTCGGCGGGTGGCCCCGGCCATCTAGGTTGTGGCCATGAGTTGGCTACCCGCACCGCGGAAACCGGACGGTGTGACCGGCGCCGCCGTCGGTCTGATCATCGTCGGCGCCGTGAACTTCCTGACCGCTCTGGTGTACCTGTTGGCCGGGTTGTCGAACATCGGCGGCGGGGAACTCGACAAGTCGGTGTCGCCCGGTGACACCGGTGGCACGATCGGCTATGTCCTCGGCTCGGTGTTCCCGATCGTCTGCCTGGTGCTGTCCCCGGCCACCCTCATGGGCGGCGTCCAGATGATCCGTGGCCGGACCCGTGGGCTGGCGTTGCTCGGGTCGATCGTCGCGATCGTGCCGTTCTCCTCGTGCTGCTTCATCGCGGGAGTTCCGCTCGGCATCTGGGCCCTGGTGGTCCTCCGTCGGCCCGAGGTCCAGTCGTGGTTCACCCAGGGCACCGGCCAGCCCGGCGAGTCCGGCTACGGCGAGTCCGGCTACGGCCAGCCCGGCTACGGCCAGCCCGGCTACGGCCCGACCGGATACGGGCAGCCCGCGCAGTACCCGCCACCGCCCGGGTATCCGTCGCAGTACCCGCCGCCGCAATACCCCCAGGATCAGCACCCGCAGGACCCGTACCAGCAGGATCCGTACCGTCAGGATCCGAAACAGCCCTGGTGACCGTGCGCGCCCGCCCACCCGACGTCACGGCGTACCCGCGTGGTGGCAACCGACAGTTACGTTGAGGATCATGAGCTACCAGCCTGCGGCGCCCGCCCCGTCGAAACCCCGCGACGTGACCGCGGTGGCGATCGGCCTGATCGTCGCGGGCGTGGTCAACTTCGCCTCCGGCGGCACCTGGATGGCGGCGGGGCTGTCGGTGCTGCACGACGACGTGGGTACCTCCGCGCTGTCCGGGATGAGCGACTCGCTCGCGTACATCGTCGTCTTCGCGCCCGCGGTGCTGACGGTGTTCGCCGCGCCCGCCACGGTCATCGGTGGCGTGCAGATGCTGCGCGGCCGCACCCGGGGCCTCACCCTGGTCGGCGCCATCGCGGCGACGATCCCGCTCACGTCCTGCTGCTTCCTGGCGGGCATGCCGTTCGGCATCTGGGCGCTGGTCGTACTGCGGCGACCGGAGACGAAGTCCTGGTACGCCGGGACCTGGACGAGTCCGGAGGCCGGTTACCCGGGGCAGCAGTTCCCGGGCCAGTACCCGCCGCAGTACGGGGCGAACCCGCAGGACCCGTACCAGCGGTGGTGACCTACCGGCCCCGGTGGCGGCGGCCGAACCCGGGAGTGGTGCCGGTCACCATTCCGGTGGCGTGGCCGAGTGGTACCGGCGGGTGGGTCGTGACCACGGGTTCGTAGACTCGGTGGGGTGACCGTGACTCCGCAGACCCGCACCGAGACAGACCTTCCCGCCCAGTACCAGCCGGGCGAGGTAGAGACGCGCCGCTATGAGCGGTGGGTCGCCGCCGGGTACTTCGGGGTCGACGCGGTATCGGACCGCCCGCCGTTCAGCATCGTGATCCCGCCACCGAACGTCACCGGGTCGCTGCACATGGGCCACGCGCTGGACCACACCATGCAGGACATGATGGTGCGCCGGCGCCGCATGCAGGGCTACGAGACCCTGTGGATGCCCGGCATGGACCACGCCGGCATCGCCACCCAGAACGTGGTGGAGCGCCAGCTCGCCGGGGACGGCCTGTCCCGCCACGACCTGGGGCGCGAGGCGTTCGTCGAGCGGGTGTGGCAGTGGAAGGGCGAGTACGGCGGCCGGATCCTGGGCCAGATGCGCCGCCTCGGCGACTCGGTGGACTGGAGTCGTGAGCGGTTCACCATGGACGCCGGCCTGTCCCGGGCCGTGCTGACGATCTTCAAGCGGCTCTACGACGACGGCCTGATCTACCGCGCCGAGCGGATCATCAACTGGTGCCCCCGCTGCCTGACCGCGCTGAGCGACATCGAGGTCGAGCACTCCGACGACGACGGCGAGCTGGTCTCGATCCGTTACGGCGACGGCGATTCCTCGATCGTGGTGGCGACCACGCGGGCGGAGACGATGCTCGGTGACACCGCGGTCGCGGTGCACCCGGACGACGAGCGGTACGCGCACCTGGTCGGCACCGAGGTGGAGCTGCCGTTGACCGGGCGCCGGATCCCGGTGGTGGCCGACGCGCACGTGGATCCCGAGTTCGGCACGGGCGCGGTGAAGGTGACGCCGGCGCACGACCCGAACGACTTCGAGATCGGTCAGCGGCACGACCTGCCGTCCCTGACGGTGCTCGACGAGCACGGCGTGATCACCGCGCACGGGCCGTTCCAGGGCCTGGACCGGTTCGAGGCCCGGCCCGCCGTGGTGGCGGCGCTGCGCGCGGAGGGCCGGATCGTCGCGGAGAAGCGGCCGTACGTGCACGCCGTCGGGCACTGTTCCCGGTGCCAGACCACGGTGGAGCCGCGGCTGAGCAAGCAGTGGTTCGTCAAGGTGGAGCCGCTGGCGCAGGCCGCCGGAGACGCGGTGCGCGACGGCCGGGTCACCATCCACCCGAAGGAGCAGAACAAGCGGTACTTCGCGTGGGTGGACAACATGCACGACTGGTGCATCTCACGCCAGCTGTGGTGGGGTCACCGCATTCCCATCTGGTACGGCCCGGACGGCGACATGGTCTGCGTCGGCCCGCAGGACGAGGCGCCGACCGGCGACGGGTGGGTGCAGGACAGCGACGTGCTGGACACCTGGTTCTCCTCCGCCCTGTGGCCGTTCTCCACGTTGGGCTGGCCGGAGCGCACCCCGGAGCTGGAGCGGTTCTATCCGACCAGCGTGCTGGTCACCGGCTACGACATCCTGTTCTTCTGGGTTGTCCGGATGATGATGTTCGGCCTGTACGCGATGGACGGACGTCAACCGTTCTCCGAGGTCGTCCTGCACGGGCTGGTCCGGGACGAGTTCGGCAAGAAGATGTCCAAGTCACGCGGCAACGTGGTCGACCCGCTCGAATGGATCGACGAGTACGGTGCGGACGCGACCCGGTTCACGCTGGCCCGTGGGGCGAACCCGGGCGCGGACGTCAACGTGTCGCCGAAGTGGGCGGAGGGTTCGCGGAACTTCTGCAACAAGCTGTGGAACGCGACCCGGTTCGCGCTGTTGAACGGCGCGACCGTGGCCGGCCGGCTGCCCGATCACGCCGAACTGTCCAGTGTGGACCGTTGGGTGCTGTCCCGGCTGCAGCACGTGCTGCGCGAGGTCGACGCCCAGCTCGACACGTACGAGTACGCCAAGGCGTGCGACCTGCTCTACCACTTCGCCTGGGACGACGTGTGCGACTGGTACCTGGAGCTGTCCAAGCCGGTACTCATCGACGGCGGCCCGGCCGCCGACGCCACCCGGCGGGTGCTGGGGCACGTGCTCGACACGCTGCTGCGGCTGCTGCACCCGTCGATGCCGTTCCTCACCGACGAGCTGTGGCTCGCGCTGGACGGTAGGGGACCGGACGACGACAGCCTGATGGTGGCGGCCTGGCCAACCCCGGACGAGTCCTACGTGGACGATGCCGCGGAGGCGGAGATCGCCGCGCTGCAACGGGTGGTGACCGAGATCCGCCGGTTCCGGTCCGACCAGGGGCTCAAGCCCGGACAGCGGGTCGCGACCCGGCTGGCGGCGCTGGACACCGTGGGCATCGCCGCGCACGAGCCGCTGATCCGCTCGCTGGCCCGGCTCACCCCGGCCGAGGTCGACTTCCAACCCACCGCGACGCTGACGGTGTCCGCGTCGGGCGTGGCGGGGCCCGGGGAGGTCGGCGTCGAACTCGACACCCGCGGCACGATCGACGTCGCGGCCGAGCGGGCCCGGCTGACCAAGGACCTCGCCGTGGCACGCAAGGAGGCCGAGGGCTGCACGCGCAAGCTGGAGAACTCCGCGTTCCTCGACAAGGCGCCGGAACCGGTCGTGGCGAAGATCCGCGGCAGGCTGGCGACCGCCGAGGCGGAGATCAGCCGGCTGACCGCGGCGCTGGACGGCCTGGCCGCCCGTGGCTGACTGGAAGGGGCCACTCGAGGAGTTCGCGGAGGTCGACGCGGAGCTGCTGGAACGCGGCTTCACCCGGATCGTCTTCGAACCGGAACGCATCGTGGGCCTTCTCGACCTGCTCGGCAGCCCACAGCGGGCGTACCCGTCGGTCCACCTGACCGGCACCAACGGCAAGACGTCCACCGCGCGCATGATCGACTCGCTGCTGCGCGCGCACGGAATGCGGACCGGCCGGTACACCAGCCCCCACCTGGAGACGGTGCGTGAGCGCATCGCCCTCGACGGCGAGCCGGTCAGCGAGGAACGCTTCGTCGAGGTGTACAACGAGGTCGCGCCGCTGGTGTCGCTGGTGGACGACGAGTACCCGGAGCCGGTCACCTACTTCGAGGTGACCACCGCGATGGCGTTCGCCGCGTTCGCCGACGCCCCGGTCGACGTGGCCGTGGTGGAGGTCGGGCTGGGTGGCGCCACCGACGCCACGAACGTCGTACAGGCCCCGGTCTGCGTACTCACCCCGATCGGCCTGGACCACTCCGAGTGGCTCGGCACCACGGTCGGTGAGATCGCCACCCAGAAGATGGGCATCGTGCACGAGGGCGCGACGCTGATCAGCGCGGCCCAGCCGGAGGAGGCCGTCGGACCCATCCTGGCGCGCTGCGCGGAGGTCAACGCGACGCTCGCCCGGGAGGGCAGCGAGTTCGGCGTACTGCGCCGGCACGTCGCCGTCGGCGGCCAGGTCCTGAGTCTGCAGGGCCTGGGCGAGGTGTACGAGGACGTCCTGCTGCCGCTGCACGGGGCGCACCAGGCGCAGAACGCCGCGCTTGCCCTCGCCGCGGTGGAGGCCCTGCTCGGCGCCGGACCCGGCCGGGCGCTCAGCGCCGATGTGGTACGGGAGGGCTTCGCCCAGGTCTCCTCGCCGGGCCGGCTGGAACGCATCCGCAACTCGCCGACCGTACTGCTCGACGCGGCGCACAACCCGGCCGGCATGGCCGCCACGGTCGCCGCGCTGGGTGAGGAGTTCCAGTTCCGGCGGCTGGTCGTGCTGATGGCCACGCTCGGCGACAAGGACGTGTCCTCGATGCTGGAGCTGCTGGAACCGATCGCCGACGAGATCGTGGTCAGCCACAACTCGTCGCCCCGGGGGATGCCCGTGGCCATGCTGGCGGAGCTGGCCGAGGAGGTCTTCGGCGCCGAGCGCGTACACGTCGAGCCCGAGCTGCCGGACGCCATCCAGGAGGCCGTCGGGCTGGCCGAACACGGCGAGGACATCGCCCTCGGCGGCCTCGGCGTCCTGATCACCGGCTCCGTCGTCACGGTCGCGGACGCCCGGAAGCTGATGACGCGGTGAGCGGCCCCGACGAGCGACGGGTCACCGGGTCGGAACCTGCGGAACCCACACCCGACGAGGACGCGCCGGAGCCGCCACGGTCCGGTCTGCGCAACCCGGCCGGAGCGCTGCGCGGCGTCGGCGCCGCCACATTGGCGATGGAGGCGCTGACGCTGCTGCTCGCCATCCAGCCGCTCCGGATTCTGGGCGGCGACCTCTCCGGCTGGGCCGTCGGCGCGATGATCACGCTCGCCGTGCTCTGCTGCGTACTCGCCGGCCTGCTGAAGCGCCGCTGGGCCTGGTACGCCGGCCTCGTGCTGCAGCTGCTCGTGATCGGCGCCGGCGTCGCACAGTGGGCGATCGCCGTGATCGGCGTACTCTTCGCCGCCATCTGGCTGTACGTGATCCACCTACGCCGCACCATCCTCAACTGACCGGTGTGCCCAGCGAAACGCTGGCGGCGTTCTCGGTCCTACTTCGTGGGCGGCGCTCCCTGCGGCCTTGCCAGCCTTCCGCTGGGACGACCGGTTGGTCGAGGCGGAGCGGGAGGGTTCCGGTCAGTTGCGGAGGGGTTCGGGCATCTTCGGGAACAGCCAGCCGCGGACCACGCCCCAGCCGCGGGTGACCAGCTCGGCGAGTGGGCGGGAGAACCGGTTCTCCACCGCGACGTGCAGGATCCAGGCGATGCCGATGACCAGGGTGAGCGCGATGGTCAACGACACGAACCGGTTGACACCGAGTTCGCCGTGCAGCGTGTCGAGCGTGATGAAGCCGATGTTCTCGTGGATCAGGTACAGCGGGTACGTCAGGCCCGCCGCCACCGCCAGCTTGGCCGCGCCGGGCAGGCGGGCGCCGGAGACGATCGCCGTGAACACGGCGAAGATCGCCGAGAGCACCACGCCGACGACGATCGGCGAGTACACGACGTGGTACCGGTCGCTGAGCACCGCGAAGTAGTGCTCGGCCCAGCCCAGGCAGCACGCGTACGCGCCGACGAGCGGCAGCGCGTACTTCCATCGCCAGCCGTCCCGGGCGACGAGGGCGAAGAGCATCCCGGCGGCGAAGTAGCACGCCCAGGACGGCACGAGCAGCTGCCCGAGCCAGTCGGGTGCCGGCAGTACCGAGTGGATGACGGACAGCCCCAGCCAGCCCACGCAGAACCCGATCACCCGGTTGGTGGTCAGCCCGATCTTGATGAATCCCAGCATGATCAGGTAGAACGCCAGCTCGATGGTGAGAGTCCAGTAGACGCCGTCGACGTAGTCGACGCCGTAGGTCTCGCTGAACATCGACAGGTTCATCAGCCACTTCTCCGGCGTCACGGTGAACCGGTCGTCCGGGCTGAACGCGATCACCAGCGCGGTCAGCGTGCAGGCCACCCAGAAGGCCGGGTAGAGGCGCCCGACCCGGGAGCCCAGGAACTTGACCGGCGTCCGGTGCCACGCGCTGTTGAGGATGACGAAACCGCTGATGATGAAGAACAGCGGCACGCCGATGTTGCCGTAGTGCGCGATGCCGCCGGGGTCGGAGAAGCCGGTGCGGGCCAGTACCGGATCGGTGGTGCTGGCCCGGAAGCCGAAGTGGAAGGCGACAACCCCCAGGGCGGCGACGAGCCGCAGGATGTCGACCTCGTGGTACCGGCGGCGGCCGCCGAATCCGGCACCGCGCGGCTCCCCGGTGCCGACTGAACGATCAGTCTCGGCGGATGTGCTGGTCGTGACGGTCATTCGGTCGGAAAGAGTGGAGCTGGGGGACATTCACACCTTCATACCCAAAGAGTCTGAAAAAAAACTGGATTTTTGGGGGCAAGTCGCTCAACGCGACGGCCTGTGCTCTGTGGCGTGCCGGCCCATCTGTCGGCGTTGGCCACGGCATCCGAACACCATAACAGTTAGTCGATCGGTTTTGTAGGAAATTCCCCACTGTCCGAGTCTGACCGCCTGTTGGCTAGGCTCCGATGCGACGTACCCGGGGTCCGCGCGCGTCGAGCCACCCCACCACACTGTCACAGGAGGAGATGTGTCCGAGCGCACGCTGGTTCTGATCAAGCCGGACGCCGTCCGTCGGGGTCTGGTGGGCGAGATCGTCGCCCGGTTGGAACGCAAGGGGCTTCGGCTGGAGGCCACCGAGCTGCGCACGATGGACGCGGGCCTGGCCGACCAGCACTACGCGGAGCACGTGGACAAGGCGTTCTACCCGCCGCTCAAGGAGTTCATGACGTCCGGCCCGCTGGTGGCGATGGTGCTCTCCGGCGACGAGGCGATCGCCGTGGTGCGCGCCCTGGCCGGACCGACCGACGGCCGCAAGGCGCCGGCCGGCACGATCCGCGGCGACCTGTCGCTCTCCAACCGGGAGAACCTGATCCACGCCTCCGACTCGGTCGACTCGGCGAAGCGTGAGATAGCTCTCTGGTTCCCGGGCCTGGCCTGATCCGCCCCGACGCAACGCGGCAGGGCCCTGGCCGGGGCGTCCGTGCCCGCCGTTCAGGGCTGGACCAGACCGGTCCGCACCGCGTACAGCGCCGCCTGGGTACGGTCCTGCAGGTTCAGCTTCGTCAGGATCGAACTCACGTGTGTCTTGACGGTCTTCTCCGACAGCGTCAGCGACCGGGCGATCTCCCGGTTCGACCGGCCCCGGGCCAGCTCGCCCAGCACGTCGCGTTCCCGCGCGGTGAGCCTGACCGGCGTGGGTTCCGGGTCCGACGCGGCCAGCAGCCTGGCCACGTCCGGATGCAGCAGCACGTGCCCGGCGTGTACGGACCGGACCGCGGCGGCCAGCGCGGGCGGATCGACGTCCTTGTACACGTAGCCGGCCGCGCCCGCACGCATCGCCGGCAGGACGGTCGCCGGCTCGGTGAAGCTCGTGATGACCAGTACCCGGGTCGGGTCGTCGCCCTCCCGCAGGGCGCGCAGCGCGGTCAGCCCGTCGCTGCCCGGCATCCGCAGGTCCAGCAGGACCACGTCCGGACGCAGCCGCCGGGCCTCGGTCACCGCCTCCTCGCCGTCCGCGGCCTCGCCGACCACGGTGATGTCGTCCTGGAGGTCCAGGAACGTCCGCAGCCCCTGCCGTACCACCGGGTGGTCGTCGACGACCAGGACACGGATCGGGTCACTCACCGGCGGGAACCTCCAGGCTGACCCGGGTGCCGTCACCCACGCCGGACGTGACGGTGAGTCGGCCACCGACACCGCGGGCGCGTTCGCGCATCGAGGTGAGCCCCAGCCGGCGGCCGGCCGCCGCGCTCGGAGACGGGTCGAAGCCGCGGCCGTCGTCGGACACCTCCAGCACCAGCAGACCCCTCCCGGCACTGAGCCGTACGTCGACCCGGGACGCCTCGGCGTGCCGCAGCGCGTTGTGCAGCGCCTCCTGCGCGATCCGGTACACCGCCTCCTGCCGGTCCGCGGTCACCCCCGGCACCGGACAGCCGGTGAACCGGACGCTCGCCCCGTGTACCCGGTCCAGCAGCTCGGTCTGCTTGCGCAGTGCGACATCCAGCCCGTCGCCGGCCAGGGACGGTGGCCGCAGCCCGTACACCAGAGCGCGCAGCTCGTCGCTCACCTCCGCGGCGAGCCGCCGTACCGTGCCGAGTTCGGTGCCGGCGCGCGCCGGGTCACGGTCCAGCAGGGCCGCCGTCGCGTCCACGGTCAGTCGCAGGCTGAACAGCTTCTGGCTCACCGCGTCGTGCAGTTCACGGGCGATCCGGTTCCGTTCGGCCACCATCGACAGTTCGCGCTCCCGCTCGTACAGCCGGGCGTTGACCAGCGCGATGGCGGCGTGCGCGGCGAGCAGTCGGAGCAGTTCCTCGTCCGCGGCGGTGAAGCCGCCCGGTGTCCCCTTGTTGGCCAGGAACAGCTCACCGAGGATCTCGTCCCCGTCGGTGATCGGCATGCCCAGGAAGTCGGTCAGTACCGGATGCGCCGCCGGCCACCAGCCGAACTGGGGGTGCTCGCGGATGTCGGCGAGCCGGACCGGCGTCGGGTCGCGCAGCATCACGCCGAGCAGGCCGTGCTGGCGGGGGAGCGGGCCGATCTCGTCCCACTGCTCGTCGCTGACGCCGTCGGCCAGGAACTCGCGGAAGCCGCCGACCCCGTCCGGTACGCCCAGCGCCGCGTACCGCGCGTCCAGCAGCCGCCGCGCCGAGGTCAGGATCGTGTGCAGGACGTCCCGTACGGACAGGTGCGCGGTCACGGCCAGCACCGCCGCGCTCACCTCGCGCAGCTCACCCCGGTCCAAGCTGGTCACCACTGAACGCTACGCCGCGCCGCCCGGCGCGGGGCGCGACCTAGGTCCAAAGACCGGTGCGGGCCGCGACCGCGGCCCGATGGCAGCGGCGTCCCACCTCCCTAGCGTCGATCGTGTCGGCACACGAAGGAGGAACGTCATGTCTGTCGCGATCGTGACCGGTGCGTCCCGAGGACTCGGCCTCGCGCTGGCGAACGGCCTGGCGGCCGCCGGTTGGCGGGTGGTGGTCGA
>JBAUUM010000581.1:0-9604 GCA_049582705.1 Actinocatenispora sp. | reverse complement strand
GGCCGGGGCCGGTGGACACGGCGGCGGCACCGGTCGCCCCGGAGGGCAGCAGTACCCGGACCGTACGGGGACGGGTGGCCGAACCCCGGCCGGTGGCCTCGATCTCCAGCACCCGCCGGCGCAGCCGGCCCCGCCCCTTCCCCAGTCCCTGCCACACGGGGTCGACCGGACGCATCCTCGCCTCGGCACCCGGCCAGTCGCCGTGCGCCAGCAGGACCGCTCCCCGCTGCCGGGCCCGCGCCGCCAGCCGGCGTGCCTGGGTCGGGGTGATCCGGCCCGGAGGCCGCACCACCACCAGGTCGAACCCGTCCAGCAGTGCGGCGGTGACACTCAGCCATTCCGTGCCCGGGTCGGGCACCATCGCGAATCGCTCGGGGACCACGCCGAACTCGGCGGCCGACACCGCTCCCGCCTCCGGCAGACCCACCAGCGCGCACCACGCGCCGGACCCGGACGCCGTGCCCAGCAACGCGAACAGCAGGGAGACACCACCGGCCGTGGTGGCGACCGCGACCGTACTGCCCCGGCGCAGGCCACCGTCGGGAAGCAGGTCCCGCAGCGCGGGGTGGACCGGCAACACCCGGTCGGTGCCCTCCCGTACCGACGAGGCGGGGCGGACGCCGCCGGACCGGATCAGATGCCCCGGTACGTCGGCGCGGAGCCCCGTACCGGGCTCCGGGGAACGGGGCGCTCCGCCGGGCCCCGGGCCGGGCTTCCGCGGGCGTTCCTCCGCCGGATCCGGTTCCACCGCACCGGGTTCCGCACCGGCGCCGGCGCCTCTCGACTTCGGCGCGTCGGGCACGGTCAGCGTGCCCGAGCCGGTCGACCGGTCCGGCCGCTCCGGCCGGGTCAGCCGCACGGCCGTCCCCCCGATGTCCACTGTCCCCCCGGTTGTGCCGACGTTCCTGCTCACCCGGGAGTGCCCGGGGGATCCCGCATCCGTCAGGCGCGTCGGCCCGCACCGCTGGGCGGTGCAGGCCCGGGGGAAGACGTGCCTGTACGGACCGCCGGGATGGCGTCCTAGCCGGCTCTGGCGGTGAGCAATGTCTGGTGGGGAAGCCCGAGGGAGATCTCCACCGCCGCGACGAACCGCTCGGCGTCGTGGCACAGGTCGTCGGCCTGACGGGTGGTGACCACCCGAAGGATGCCCGCCTCGGCGGCGGACCGCTTCGCCGCGCCGGCCGCGAACAGCGCGGCCCACTCCGCCATCTCCGGCGCCACCATCGCCAGCAGCGCCCACACGCTGGTCGGCCGGCCACGCCGGGACGGTGTCGGGCGGGCCCGGGCCACCAGCACCGCGGCGGCGGCGCGCAGCGCGGCCAGGTGTGCCGTCGCGTGGCGCTGGCCGTCCGGACGGGTCTCCGCCGCCTCCGCAAGACCACGACGGGCCAGGGCCAGCAGCTCCCGGGGCGAGCGGTGCGGCAGGACGTGCGCGGGAACGGTGGGCAGCTCGCCGGCGCGGCCGGGTCGGATCCCGTCCCGTGCCGGCGCCTTGTCGGCCGGTCGTGCCTGGCCGGGCATCAGTACGCTCGACATCTCCGTCGTCCCCTTCGCCGTGATCAAGCGGCAGCACGCCCGCCGCGTTGCACTCGAAAGACCGCGACGGCACCTGTGCCGCCGACCGCGCTGCGGGGGAAGAGCAGCGGCGGACGCCGACCGGCCGGACAAGGGCGCTTCCCCTCGCCTCGTCCGGCCGACCGGCCGGGCACGGACCCCCGCCCGCCTGCCGGGGGGTCATCCGACAGGCGAGCAGAGGCCGCGCCATCCCGGATCGGCGCCGCGATTCGCTTCCCCGGGACGTATTCGAACGCATGTTCGAACACGTCTCCCAGTAAAGCGCGTTTCGGCTCCGGGCGCAACAGCGATCCCCGGTCGGGTGACGCCACCGGGTCCGCCAGAGGAACGCCCGCCCACCAGGCCCGCCGGCCGCCCCACGGGCGCCCATCGGGCGGAGCCGAAGGGGACGGCGACAGGGCGGGGCGGGGCACCGGGCATCCGGTCCGGGGCGTGGGACGACGACAACGACCCACCGGCGGTGTCACGTAGGCTGACCGGACCGTGACAGGAGGTGCACGCCATGACGGTCCACCACCCGCCGACAGACGAGCAGGGACCCGGCGTGCTCGACATCCCGTTCCCGGGAAGCTTCCACCTCGACCCCGCACCCACCTGGACCCGGCTGCGGGAGGACTGCCCGGTCACCCAGGTACGGACCCTGTCCGGCGACGTCGTCTGGCTGGTCACCCGCTACCAGGACGTGCGGACGGTACTGGCGGACGCCCGGTTCTCCCGGGCCGGCACCGTGGCCGCCGGCGCGCCGCAGGTGGCGGTGGCCCGCCCGCTGCCGGGCACCCTGCCGACCACCGACCCGCCCGAACACACCCGGCTGCGACGACTGGTGTCCGGCGCGTTCTCGCACCGGCGGGTGGAGACGATGCGGCCGTGGATCCGTGAGCTGGCCGGCAACCTGGCCGACGACATCGCCGCGGCCGGCACCCACGAACTGCCGGTCGACCTGCGCGTCACGTTCGCATTGCCGCTGCCGATCCGGGTCATCTGCCACCTGCTGGGGGTGCCGTACGGCGACCGGGACCGGTTCCGGGTGTGGACCGAACTGGCGTACAGCATGCAGTCCGACGAGGCCGACCGGGTGCGGGACGCGATGGCGCAGTTGACCGCGTACCTGCGGGAACTCGTCGAGGCCAAGCGCGCCGAACTGGCCGGCCGAGCGGCCCTCGACATCCTCGACGAACTGATCCTGGCCGATGTCGACGGGGACCGGCTGGACACCGACGAGCTGGCCGCGTTCGGGATGAACCTGCTGGTGGCCGGGCATGAGACGTCCGCCAACCAGATCACCAGCTTCGTGGCGACGCTGCTGCGCGAGCCCGCACTGTGGGACCGGCTGGCCGCCGAGCCGGCGCTGCTGCCCGGCGCGGTCGAGGAACTGCTGCGGCACACCCGGCTCAGCGAGATGGGCCAGCTGCGGGTGGCCGCCGAGGACGTCGTACTGGGCGGCCAGCTCATCCGCGCCGGCGAGGGCGTGATGGCCGCGCTGTCCTCGGCCAACCGGGACCCGAGCGTGTTCGACCGCCCCGAGCAGGTACTGCTGGACCGGGAGCCGGGCCGGCACCTGGCCTTCGGCACCGGACCGCACTTCTGCCTCGGCGCCCACCTGGCGCGGGTCGAGCTGCAGGAGGCGCTGGCGGCGCTGCTCGCCCGGTTCCCCGGGCTGCGCCTCGCGGTGCCGGCCGAGCAACTGCGCTGGCGGCGGGTCCTGGTCAGCGGGGTCGCCGAACTGCCGGTGCGGTGGTGAGCGACCGGCCTGGCGTAGCGGATCGCCGAACATGCCCGCTCCTGCCAGAATGGCCACTGAACTCAGGTCGACGACTCCTCGTCGAGGTCGGGTCAACAGATCTGGAGACACGATGCGGTTGACCGTGGAATCCGATTCGTCGGTGCCGCCCTACGAGCAGCTACGTCGGCAGTTGGCCCAGCTCGCCGGTGGCGAGCTGCCACCCGGCACCCGGCTGCCGACGGTCCGCGACCTGGCCGCCCAGCTGGGACTGGCCGCCAACACGGTGGCCCGGGCGTACCGCGAGCTGGAGTCCTCGGGGCTGCTCGAGACCCGCGGCCGGGCCGGCACCTTCATCGCCGCCGGCGCCGACCGCACCGCGCAGCGGGCCCGGGACCTGGCGAACCGGTACGTGGAGGAGACCCGACGGTTGGGGCTGTCCACCGACCAGTCGCTGCGCTACGTGCGCGCGGCCCTGGGCCTGATCGAGCTGGACGTGGCCCGGTCCCGTTAGCTGCGAGTGTGGGGCGGGCCCCTGGTGGGCAGGAGAGGTCGGGCGGGCATCCGTCCCACCGGCCGCCCGGGAGTACCGGGAAGCCGGGCGTGGCGTTGAAGGGTTCGCGTACCGTCATTTCGATCCCTCGCCGCACCATCGGGAAGGAACGCGCCGCCATCATGACACTCGTGTACTGGGCTCCCGAGGATCTGCTGGCCCGACTCGACGATGTGCTCGGCGTGTACGCGGAGGCGATGGACTATCCGGCCGACCTGGTCGCGGCACGACGCGGGTTCGTCGCGGCACACGCCCACTACCAGGGTTTCCGGGCGGTGGCCACGCTCGCCAACGACGACCGGCTGCTCGGCTTCGCCTACGGCTACCTGTCGGCCGGCGGCCAGTGGTGGCACGAGCAGGTCCGCGCCGGCCTGAGCCCGACGCAGGCCCGGCAGTGGCTGCCGGACTGTTTCGAGCTGGTCGAGCTGCACGTCCGGCCCGAGGTG
Source organism: Actinocatenispora sp. (assembly GCA_049582705.1). Classification (GTDB taxonomy): domain Bacteria; phylum Actinomycetota; class Actinomycetes; order Mycobacteriales; family Micromonosporaceae; genus Actinocatenispora. The sequence continues at coordinate 5,310 of JBAUUM010000581.1, read as the reverse complement.
CAGGGCCACGGGATCGGTGCCACCCAACTGCATGCCCTGCTGGAGGGCGCCACCGAGTCGACGGTGCTGCTGTCCACGCCGGAGGCGCCGCTGGCGGAGTCCCGGGCCTGGCGCCTCTACCGGCGCAACGGCTTCGACGACGTGCTCCGGCACTTCCACTTTCCCGGTGACGACCGCCCGTTCGCGGTGCTCGGCCGTACTCTCCCGTTGGCGCCGGCGGGTCGCTGACCGCGACCTGCGGGTCGCCCGGCTTTTGCCGAACTCCACCGCCGCCGTGACCCACGACGGTAAGAAGGAGAGGAACGCACCCCGACGGGGAACCGGAGCGGCATGCCGATGCGCGGGACGACCTGCCTCCAGTCTGGTCGGTGAGCCGCGGTGGGTGGCTGGTTCTTCCACGCGATCATCGAGACCGGCCGGCTGCCGCTGTTCTGCTTCTTCTGCGGCTTCGTGGCGGCGTTCCTGTTCATCCGGTTCAGCGTCCGGATGATCCGGGCCCGGGTCCGGTGGTGGCCGGGCAACGTGACCCCGGGCGGCATGCACATCCACCACGCGGTGTTCGGCGCGGTGTTCATGCTGCTGGGCGGCGTGATCGGGCTGGCCCTGCCGGACAACCTGACCGGCTGGCGGGCCGGGGCGGCCGCCCTGTTCGGCATCGGCGCGGCGCTGGTGTTCGACGAGTTCGCGCTGATCCTGCACCTCGACGACGTGTACTGGAAGGAGGCCGGCCGCACCTCCGTCGACGCGGTGTTCGCCGCCATCGCGCTCACCGGCCTGATCCTGCTGCGGTTCACCCCCATCGGCATCGGTGACGTCGCCGCCAACCGCAGCCTGTATCCGGGCGTCACGGGCTGGCTGGTGGGCGTCGGCTACCTGATGGTCAACCTGTCGTTCGTGGTGATCGCCCTGCTCAAGGGGAAGGTCTGGACCGGGCTGCTCGGCGTGTTCGTACCGTTCGTGGCCATCGTCGGCGCGCTGCGGCTGAGCAGGCCCCAGGCGCCCTGGGCCCGGTGGCGCTACACCACCAGACCGAAGCGGCTGGCCCGCGCCGTACGCCGGGACGAGCGGTTCCGGCGGCCGATGATCCGCGCCAAGATCGCCTTCCAGGAACTCGTGGGCGGCAAGCCGGACCGGACCGACGGTCCACCCGCCCCGCACGAGTGACGGCAACCACGTCCGGTACGCCGGCACCGGAGTACATCGAGCGGGTAGTTTCGCTCATCCGGACGTGAACCGCATCCGTTGGGGTAAGAACGAACTACGCCACACCCACCCACCTCAGGAGCAGCCCGAATGTACCCGCCAGCCGTCCTCGGCCCGGTGATCCACGATGGGTAACTGGTTCCACGACTCCATCGTCGAGACGGGCCGGCTGCCGCTGTTCTGCTTCTTCTGCGGCTTCGTGGCGGCGTTCCTGTTCATCCGGTTCAGCGTCCGGGCGATCCGGGCGAAGGTCCGGTGGTGGTTCGGCAACGTCAAGCCGGGCGGGATCCACGTGCACCACGTGGTACCGGGCGTGCTGCTGATGCTGCTCGGCGGTGTGGGCGGGCTGTCCATCCAGTCCAGCCACGTGGGCTGGCTGTCCGCGATGGCCACGGTGTTCGGCGTCGGCTCCGCGCTGGTACTCGACGAGTTCGCGGTGATCCTGCACCTCGACGACGTGTACTGGAAGGAGGCCGGCCGCACCTCCATCGACGCGGTGTTCGCCGCCATCGCGCTCACCGGCCTGATCCTGCTGCGGGTCAGCCCGGTCGGCGTCGACAACCTCGGCACCGTACGCCAGCTGTACCCGGGCGTGGTCGGTTGGTTGCTGGGCACCGCGTACGCGGTGGGCAACCTGGTGTTCGTCGTGGCCACCCTGCTGAAGGGAAAGATCTGGACCGGCCTGCTCGGCGTGTTCGTGCCCGGACTGGCCGTCGTCGGCGCGGTACGGCTGAGCCGCCCGGACGCCCCGTGGGCTCGCTGGCGCTATCGTCGGCGGCCGCGCAGCCTGGCCCGGGCGCAGCGCCGGGAGGCCAGCATCCGGCGGCCGATGATCCAGGCCAAGATCCGCTTTCAGGAGTTCGTGTCCGGCAAGCACGATCTGCCCGACGAGCCGTTCGAACCACCGACGCGGTCCGGCGCGGACACGCCGGCGCGGACCGACGGGGAGACACCGGTCGTCAGCGGCGCGGGCAAGGCCCGCAGCGAGAACGTCGGCACCCACCGCTGACCCGCCGACCCGGCCCGGCGCCGGCACACGCGGTGGGACCGTACGCCGGGCCGTGGGAGTGTGCGCCACGCCGTGGGAGTGTGCCGCGCACGGGCACGGGCTCAGCGCAGCCCGCGCTCCACGGCGCCGAACAGCTGCAGGAAACCGACCACGCCGAACAGCAACCAGATCGCGACCGCGAGGGTGCCGGCGCCCGCCGCCAACGTGGCGGACACCTGCGCGCAGAGGCCCGCGAACACCAGGCCGAACGCGCTGATCATCACCCGTACCGGCCGCTCCCCGACGGTCAGCGCGCCCAGCCCGGCCAGTCCGGCCGCCGTGGCCCGGGCGCGCAGGTACTCGTGCAGGAAGGCCATGCAGGCGGTCAACGCCACCACCCAGCCCGGCACGCCGGCCAGCCAGAACGCCACCAGCCAGGCCGCCTCACCGAGGCGGTCGACGACCGCGTCGTACACGTATCCGAACCGGGTGACCCGCCGGGTGACCACGGCCAGGGCGCCGTCCAGGGTGTCGAGCAGCCCGGCCAGGACGACGAGCACGCCGGCCAGCACGGGCCACAGTCCCCCGAGCGCGGCGATCACCGGCACCAGCACGCAGACCAGCAGCCCCAGCAGGGTGACCTGGGCCGGCGAGACGCGCAGCCGGGCCAGGCCGCGCGCCATCCGGTACGACATCCGGAGCCACGCCCGGACCGGCAGCTTCGCGGTCCGCGGATCGTAGCCGCCGTGCAGGGCCTTCCACCGGACCGCGTACCCGACCCAGTCCACCACCCGTGCCCGGCTCTCCGTCACGCCCGATGCTCACCCGTCTCCGGGGATGCGGGACCCGGTCACCCGGCGGCCGCCGGTAACGCCAGGTTGCGCCAGACTTCCCGGGTCGCGGTGGACCGGTTGAAGGTGATGAAGTGGATGCCGGGCACGCCGCCGTCCAGCAGCCGCTGGCACAGGTTGCTGGCCTGCTCGATGCCCAGTTCGCGGACCGCCTCGGGGTCGTCGGCGACCCGGTCGAACTGCGCGGCCAGGTCGGCCGGGAACGGCGCGCCGGACAGCTGCTCGGAGCGCTGTACCGTGCTCAGCTTGGTGACCGGCATGATGCCGGCGAGGATCGGCACGTCACAGCCCAGCGCGGTCACCCGGTCACGCAGCCGGAAGTAGTCGTCGGCGTCGAAGAACATCTGGGTGATCGCGTAGTCGGCGCCGGACCGGCACTTCGCCACGAAGTCACGGGTGTCGGACTCGACGTCGCGCGAGCGGGGGTGCTTGTACGGGAACGCGGCCACGCCGACGCTGAAGTCGCCCGCGTCCCGGATCAGCTCCACCAGGTCGGCGGCGTACGAGACACCCTCCGGGTGCTGGACCCAGTCGCCCATCGGGTCGCCGGGCGGGTCGCCGCGGATCGCGAGCATGTTGTGCACCCCGGCGTCGGCGAACCGGCCGACCAGGTTGCGCAGCTCGGCCACGGAGTGGTTCACGGCGGTGATGTGCGCCAGCGGGGTCAGAGTTGTCTCCGCGGCAATACGTTCCGTGACACTCACGGTGCGGTCCCGGGTCGAGCCACCCGCACCGTAGGTGACCGACACGAAGGACGGTTGCAGCACCTCCAGTTCGCGGACCGCACGCCAGAGCAGGCGGTCGCCCTCCTCGGTCTTGGGCGGGAAGAACTCGAAGGAGAACGTCGGTCCGCACTCGCGCACGAGTCGCCCGATGGACGGGTCGCCACCAGGCATCACGGAAGGGGTACCAAGAGCCACATCGCCACTCTACCGGCCGGAGTCGCGGCGCCCGGCCCCCTCCGGAGCGCCTCCGCCCCGCGTCGAGCCGGGGTCCGTCCGGCCGCGGCACAGGGCCGGCCGGCCCGCGACCGCAGCGGACACAACGACTACCGTCACCAGGGAACGGTCGCGTTCGGCGACCTCGTGACCGGGGAGAAATCCGTAGGTGCCCACCGTGTCCGCTACCGCACCCGTAGACCACTCGCAGCTCCGAGCCCGGCTGGAATCCGCGCTCGACGAGTTCCTGATCGGGCAACATGACCGGCTGATGGCGATTGACACCGATCTTCGGCCGGTGTCCGATACGTTACGGGCCTTCATCATGGGCGGCGGCAAGCGGCTGCGGCCCGCCTTCGGTTACTGGGGGTACCGGGGGGCCGGCGGCGACGACCGCGACGAGGTGGTCCGCGCGCTCGCCTCGCTGGAGCTGCTGCACGCCTGCGCGCTGATCCACGACGACGTGATGGACTCGTCCGACACCCGACGCGGCGAGCCCGCGGTGCACCGGCGGTTCGCCACCCTGCACGCCGCCGAGCGGTGGGCCGGCGACCCCGCCGCGTTCGGTCGGGACGCCGCGATCCTGCTCGGCGACCTGTGCCTCGGCTGGTCGGCGGAGATGTACTCGCGGTGCGGACTGCCCGCCGCGCAGCTCGCCGCCGCACAGCCCGCGTACGACGAGATGCGCACCGAGGTGATGGCCGGCCAGTACCTCGACGTGCTCGCGCAGGCCGACGTCCGGCACTCGTCGCGGGAACGGGCGAGCCGGGTGGCCGAGTACAAGAGCGCGAAGTACACGGTGGAGCGGCCGCTGCTGCTCGGCGGCCGGCTTGCCGGCGCACCGGAGTCCGTACTGGCCGCCTACAGCGGGTACGGGCTGCCGCTGGGTGAGGCGTTCCAGCTGCGCGACGACATCCTCGGGGTGTTCGGCGATCCGTCGGCCACCGGCAAACCCGCCGGGGACGATCTGCGCGAAGGTAAGCGGACCTACCTGGTGGCTGCCGCGTACGAGACGGCCGGCACGGACGGCCGGGCGGTACTGGACCGGCTGCTGGGCGACCGCGGGCTCGACGACACCGGGGTCACGGAGCTGCGCGCGCTGATCGTCGACACCGGCGCGTTGGCCGACACCGAACGGCGGATCGCGACGTTGACCGCGGCGGCGCTGGCGGCGCTGGACGACGTGCCGATCGAGGCTGGCCCGGCCGAGGTGCTGCGCAGCCTGGCGACCGCCGCCACCGTGCGGGTGTTCTGATCCGGGACGCCGCCGGCGACCGTGGACGACGGCGGCCACAGCCGGTCGGCGCCGGGCCGACCGGCGGTGTCAGCG